>CAXTUE010000401.1:0-4912 GCA_964247355.1 uncultured Ktedonobacteraceae bacterium
AGAAGTTTGGTTGCGCGTAAACAAGGAGTTGGAGGAGATGCTTATTTGGGTGAAAGATTCAGGAATTGGTATTCCAGCCTCAGAAATTCCTCATGTGTTTGAACGCTTTTATCGTGTCAAAACACTTGCTTCTTCTCTTAATGGCTTAGGAATAGGACTCTATCTTGTCAAAGAAATCGTGAGCCGCCATAACGGGCGTGTATGGGTTGAGAGCGTTGAGGGACAAGGTTCAACGTTTTATGTTTTATTGCCACTTGCTACCGATTAAACAGGAAACCTACTCCATTTCCTGCCATGCTCCTTCGTGTTAGCTCTACGAAATTTCTTCGTCAGGAAAGACCTGTCGCAGTAAAGCTTGCACACGCAGGTCTTCTAGCTCTTTCTCTTTGTCTTGTTTAAAGGTGAAAGGCTTAAAGCCATCCAATTCTGAGCCTGGACGAGGGGGGCTTTCGCGTACAGGTATGCTGTTTGTGAAAAAAGCCGTGATGATGCTCATGTTTGTGTCAGTGATGTTGTTGAAGGAAAACGTGGCCCGTATGTAGTATGAGAGAAAGCAGCACAGCGCAAAAAATAGACTCCCAATGATGAATGTCAGGGCCAGTAACCAGTTCCAGATGAAGCCAATTATGAGACCGCAAAATAGAATAAGTGCACCTGTAACAAGCGCAGCTTGTATGCCCTGTGTATGACGTTGTTCCATGAAAGTAGTTGTACCTTTTTAGTGCTAACATAGCGTCAGAAAGAGTATGAAGAAACCATCTTCTCATATTATATTATGATGTATCACAATAAGAAAATGGGTAGGTAGGAGCAGGATGAAAAACACAAAGAAGCCCTCTATACACCGCAAAAAAGGTGAACTTCCCACAAAGATATGTGTGACATGTGGTAGACCATTTGAATGGCGCAAACGCTGGGAGCGCAATTGGGACGAAGTGCGTTACTGCTCTGAACGGTGCCGCAACGCACGTACTCACACAAAAGAACATCTACAATAACACTCCAACTTCCTATCCATGAATAAAGAAGCGTTTTTGTACTTCTCTGCGTGATAGTATGTAGGAAGAAACAGCTTGCTATTGAGTAACCGCACGTTTTACAATGATGTTGAACTCGAATGAGAACATAATGAAGAGCTTCTTTTAAGATAGGAGTGTATTGCAATGACAACAACACAAACAGAATCACAGGTTCAGCAGTGGACAAATCTTGCGCAGCAATTGCGTGTAGATAGCATTCGTTCTACATCGGAGGCTGGTTCAGGTCATCCTACCTCGTCGATGTCGGGGGCAGATTTGATGGCCGTACTGATGAATAGCTATCTCAAGTATGACTTCTCGGACCCTAAAAATCCAAACAACGACCATCTCATTTTCTCTAAAGGTCACGCGGCTCCCCTCCTGTACTCGATGTACAAAGCGGCAGGTGCAATTGAAGACGAAGAGCTTTTGACGCTACGTAAGTTTGGGAGCCGTCTTGAAGGACATCCAACACCGCTTCTACCGTGGGTTGATGTCGCGACCGGTTCACTTGGACAGGGGCTTCCAATAGGCGTAGGTGTTGCGCTGGCAGGAAAATATCTTGACAAACTGCCCTATCACATCTGGGTTTTGTGTGGCGATAGCGAAATGGCTGAAGGCTCTATCTGGGAGGGCTTTGACAAGGCGTCGCACTACAAGCTTGATAACTTGATCGCCATCATCGACGTGAACCGGCTTGGACAGCGTGGCGAGACCGATCTTGGCTGGAACACTGAGGCATATGCTGCTCGTGCACGTGCCTTTGGTTGGAACGCTATCATCATTGATGGACATAACTACGAAGAGATAAACAAAGCATACGCACAGGCGATTCAAGGCAATGGCTCGCCCACCTGTATTGTGGCAAAGACTATGAAGGGTAAGGGCGTGTCCTTCCTCGAAAATAAAGATGGCTGGCACGGCAAGCCAGTACCGAAGGATAAGGAAGATCAGGCGTTACAAGAGTTGAATGCACAGGCTCGTAGTCAGACCTTCCCTGTGCAGAAGCCTGCCGCCGGTCAACTAGCACAAGAGGCCGCGAAGAAAGCAGTTGAACTGCCGAAGTATGGGCAGGACAACGGTGTGGCCACGCGTAGAGCGTATGGTGATGCACTCAAGGCACTTGGCGATGCGAACCCGGATGTTGTTGGACTCGATGGCGAAGTAAGCAACTCAACCTATGCGGAGGAATTCGCGAAGGCATTTCCAGAGCGCTACTTCGAGCAGTACATTGCGGAGCAGCAGTTGGTCGCTTCGGCGGTTGGTATGAGTGTGCGTCACAAGATTCCATTTGCCTCAACCTTCGCAGCATTTTTCTCACGTGCCTACGACTTCATTCGTATGGCGGCCATCTCACGTGCCAACATTCGCCTTGTAGGGTCACATGCCGGTGTTTCGATTGGTGAGGATGGACCTTCACAGATGGCACTTGAAGACCTCGCGATGATGCGCTCCATCTTTGGGAGCACCGTCCTTTATCCTAGCGATCCTAACCAGACCGCACAACTTGTTGCTGAGATGGCGGAGCACGATGGCATTGTCTACATGCGTACCACGCGTGAAAAACTTCCGACCCTGTACGGTCCCGACGAGAAATTCTCGGTTGGTGGCAGTAAGGTGGTACGGCAGTCCGAGAACGATCAACTCACGGTTGTCGCGGCTGGTATCACGCTACACGAGGCACTTAAAGCGTATGACCAGTTGAAGCAAGACAACATTCTCATTCGCGTCATAGATGCCTACTCGGTCAAGCCTATCGACGAAGAGACGCTGTTCAATGCGGCGGAAGAAGCTCACAACAGGTTTATCACCGTTGAGGATCACTGGCCAGAGGGTGGCATTGGTGATGCTGTGTTGTCGGCCTTCGCGCAACGCGATGGACAACTGCCACAAGTCACCAAACTCGCGGTGCAGTCGATGCCAACCTCAGGTACACCAGCCCAATTGCTTGAAGAGGCGGGCATCAGTGCTCACCACATCGTTGAAGCGGTCAAGGCCCTTGTACAAGGCAAGGTAGATGACGCGCTATCAGCAAAGCAGTAACTGATTTCTAACAGAAACGGTAAAAGTAAAGACAAGATGGGACTGCAAATTGCGGTCCCATCTTGTCTTTACTTTTACCGTTTCTGTTAAGTCCTGATTTGAAACTCAACCACATACTCTTCCGTACTTAAGGTAACAATTGTGTAACCTATCCCCAGACGAAGGAGTAATTGTATGCGCGCGAAGAATGCATCAGTAGTCATCAACCCACGGACGGGACAAAACATAGCGAAAATAACAGATGTCCTTGCTATATTGGCGGCGGCTGGTTGGAAGACGAATATTGCAATTAAGGAGTATGGCGGTCATACGATGGAATTAGCAAATGAGGCCGCCAATAAAGGACGTAATCTCGTTGTTGCTTATGGTGGCGATGGTACGCTTAATCAGGTTGTCAATGGTGTGCTAACGAGTAAAGACCCGCATAGTATTGTTGGCGTGATACCGGGAGGCACCGCGAACGTATGGGCTGGTGAAGTCGGTATTCCCATTGATCCCGTCAAGGCTGCACTGTCGCTTGTGAATAGTGAAGCCCGCAAAGTAGATGTTGGACACGTCGCTATAGAAAACATCATATTTTCAAATAGAGATGGACAGGCGCAGGCTTCTTCTGAAGAGCAAAAGACGGTAAAAAAGAAAATAAAGGTTACGAAAGCAAATAGTAAAGCTAAGCAGCACTTTCTGCTTATGGCTGGTTTAGGTATAGATGCTGCTATCATGGGTAATGTATCAAAGCCGCTGAAATATCGTATTGGTCCGCTTGCAGTTGGACTTTCAGCGATAAAAGAACTGCCTTCGCACCGTTCGTTTCCTATCGAGATACGTGCTGGAAATGGTAGTCAAGATACAGAGCCACTCTGGAAAGGCGAAGCGTCTCAGGTTGTCATTGGAAACACCCGACGTTATGGAGATATTGCTGAGATGACACCGGATGCATATATTGACGATGGTGTATTAGATGTGTGCGTGATCACAGCAGGCGACCCACTTTCGACCATGCAACAAGTATCGTCGTTGCTGTTGCGTCGCAAGCCGGATAACTTCAGTGCTGAATACTTTCATGGGTCACATCTCTTCATCACTGTTCCTGCATCCGTTCCAATGCAACTGGATGGAAGTGCGGTTCAGCTCAAAGACTGTCTACCGAGAGCAGATTATGAGGCGATACAATCTGGGACAAATGCTGAGCAAGTCATGCTGACGTATCGTTTTGATGCCTTGCCCCATGCGCTGGAAGTTGCTATACCAAACGCTTATAATGATGCTTTGTTTGAACGTTCAAACAGTCGAGATGAGACGGCGCAGAACCGGCCTAACGATCATCACAATGAACACGAGCACCATAAGAAGTCGCTGCTAAAGGTGTATGCCCACCATAAGCAAGATGAAAATCCTCAAACAGAGCAACAACAGCGAACGGAGGCCGAGGAAGCGCGACCTATTGAACAGCTAGACTCGCAACAAGAAGAGAATAAGAAGCGTGAAGAGGATATTCGTAAAGAAATTCCAGAGCTTGCCAATTCTCTGCTCACCAATGGTCGAAAGGTGACTGTTGTTGGGAAAGTGCCCAATCCTGAGAAGAAAAACACTTATATTATCGCTGGTAGTTCGATAAAGCAAGCTACAGGCGAGATAAAACCTGTTGCCGTTGTAGTGAATGATGACACAACTATTCTCAATCGAGACGGAGCACATGTTTCACTGAATGAAGTACGGAACGTGCAAGAGGGCATGGTGCTTGTAGTAGAAGGTAAGAAGAGTAAGCGCGGTGTGATTGAGGCAACACGTATGGTGATGTAGCTTTTTTTTGCTTTTATAAAACACGCTTATAGCCTTGTAATAAGTTAAAG
>CAXTUE010000402.1:0-4908 GCA_964247355.1 uncultured Ktedonobacteraceae bacterium
CTGATGGTTCAACCGTTGTTTCACCGAGCATATTTTTGATTGACACCGCGATACTTTCGCGTTCTTCTGTAAGAAGTTCACGAACTTTTGGAGCCATTAAAGCATTGTGTAGTCCCAGGGCAAACAATTCATGACGGAGACGATACCATTCAGGCCCCTCTACAATTTGATCTATGGGTTGCTGCAACACAAATTGCAGCATATCCTGTGTGTTGGTAGGCTGCACCGGTTGTTCTGGTGCTAGAGCGCGACGTTCACCAACCGTTTTGAGAACCTCAACGAGTAGCTGATCCTTGCCACCAAAGTAGTAGTGCACAAGGCCAGGAGCAGCGTCAGCCGCCTTTGAAATTTCTTTAAGCGTCGTTGCCTCGTATCCCTTTTCAGCCAGCACATGATATGCGGCGTCAATAATACGCTGGCGCGTCTCTTGTAACACCTCAACTTTTTGCGATTGCTCTTCTTGATTGCTCATGCAAGCAATGTAACATATTCTTGAAAGAAATGCAAGGGGAAAGAGAGATATTTTTTAGGCACAATGACAATCGGACAAATGCATCCGCATTTGTCCGATTGTCATTGTGCCTATAGTTTAAGCATCAGTCTTGCCAGCCAGCGCAACCTCTGGTTGCTCACCTGTCTCGGCGAGATGTACGGAGTCGAGACGACCGGGCCACCAGTTCCATTTGCCGAGTAGCAGGACAATTCCCGGTACAAGTAGGCCACGTACGACGAATGTGTCGAGCAGGATACCGACGGCAACACAGACGCCAAACTGATAGAGGATCGTGAGTGGCAGGGTTGTCAGTACTGCGAAGGTGCCTGCTAGAATCAGGCCAGCAGAGGTGATAACGCCTCCGGTGCGCGAGACGGCGTAGGGAACGCCTTGCTCAAGCCCATGCCGTTGCGCCTCCTCGCGCACGCGCGTCATGAGGAAGATGGTATAGTCAGCACCTAACGCAACCAGGAAGATGAAGGTGTACAACGGCACAACGTAGTTGAAGCCATCCTGTCCTTGAATACGTTGAAAGATGAAGGCGCACAGGCCAATGGAGGCATAGTAGTTGAGCGTAACCGCGCCAAGCAGGTAGAGTGGCGCGATGAGGCTACGCAGCAACAACGCCAGAATGATGCCGACGAGTACGAGTACCGCAGGCACAATCAAGAAGGTGTCATGCTGATTGTACTGGGCTGTGTCTGCCAGCAGTGCCGTTTGTCCTGCGAAGTACGCGTCGCCTTTTGTTGCATCGTTATTACTTAGAAAGTTATCCTTGAGGGCCTTGTTCAAAGCATCTTTCAAAGGCGCGATACGGTCGATGGCGGGAACGGAGTAAGGATCATCTTTCAGGATCACCGAGAATTGTATGGTGCTATTGTCGGGCGAGACATTTTGTGTGCTTGCGGCATACGCACCGATAATTGCGCCGAGTCGTGGATCAGGTGGTGGACACTGTGGCCCCTGACATTGGGCCGGAGCTTTGCCAGAACGAATTGCGCTCAGCACACTTTCCGGTAACGAGGCCAGTGCAGTTTGCAGGGTCGCAGGGTCAATACTCGGCGTGTTGCCGTCGGGTCGTGTCGGTCCTTGTACTGTCGCCACACCAGAGACTTTTTGTAGCGCAACGTTGATCGCATCAATTTGCGTAAGATGCTTATAGGCGTTAGGCGAATCCCCGCGCAGTTTTAGCAGCACAGTTGTTGGCGCAAGCGTACCAGATGGGAAGTGATTTTGCAGAATACTGAAGCCTGCGCCGGAGTCGGTTGGTTTTCTAAAGGCCGTCAAGAAGTTGTAGCTGGGTAGCGAACCGATATTGCCGAGCGTGAAGATGCCCAGAAGCGCAACGCTGGACACAACCGCTGCGACGCGATGTTTCGCGGTCCATGCACCAAGTCGACCCCAGAAACCATGCAGCGATGTTACATCTGGCTTTGCCGCTATCTGTGCATTGTAGCGTGGTACAAAGGGCCAGTAAGCTGCACGTCCAAGCCAGACGAGAAGCGCAGGTACAAGCGTCAAACCGGCTGCAAGCATAACCGCAACCGCGATGGCTAGGGTTGGTCCCAGCGAATTGTAGAGGCCAATGAAGGTAAAGATCAGTGTGAGCAGGGCTAGAATGACGGTGCCCGCGCTTGAAGTAATTGCCTCCCCCACAGCGCGCATCGTTGTGCGCATCGCAGCATATTTGTCTTGTGTTATCATGAGTTCTTCGCGGAAACGCGACGCTATAAAAATTGTATAGTCAGTTCCCGCGCCGAAGAGCAGTACCGTCATAATAGACGTTGCCTGTTGACTAATACTAAAGTAGCCTGCCTTCCCTGCAAAGCCAAGCAATGCATCTACAACCTGCAATGCCCAGCCGACGCCAATTAATGGTAAGAAGGCCAGGATGGGAGAGCGATAGAGCAAAATGAGCAAGACGAGCACCAGTCCAACCGTGCCTAGTAGCAAGGGAAGATCGGTTCCCGCAAAGATGAGGCCCGCGTCAACGGAAATACCTGCCGGTCCCGTGACATGTGCTTGCAGTGGTGTGTTCTTCGTCACATTAGCAAGATAGTCTCGCATGGCTTTTACATTGCTTGTAATCACATCGGTAGTAGCCGTATCTTTGAGTGAAGCAACCATTGTCAGGGTCGTGTTATCCTTCGACGTAAGCTGCTTGGCGGCCTGTGGCACGGTATAGCTCGACAAGACCGTCGCTACCGCACCGGGCTTTTGTGAAGAGGTAAGCCAGTCACTGACCTGCTTTGCTCTGGCTAGATCGTCGCTATTCAAGCCTGCACGATTGTAGAAGACGAGAATGGCCGGTGTGCCACGACTATTGGGAAACTCTTTGAGTTGGAGTTTCTGCGCTACGATTGAGGACGCGTCGGAGGGAATGCTGCCTGTTCCTGAGTTGTCATAAACACTGGCGAGCTTAGGTGCTATTAATACAAGCACAACCGCGACGACAAGCCAGAGACCTATCGTCACAAATTTACCTCGTCTCGATGCGGCTGCGTCTGTGATGACGTGTAAAAGACGCGTAATCATGAAGGAAATCCTCCTAGTAGTGTTACTATGTTACCAACCGATAGGTAAGTTTACAGCCTAAAAAAAGAGACCACAAGGACTATGGTAGTGAGTTACTTCTTGCCCAGTCCGTTCAATAATATATCTAAGAGCGAGTTGATATACTCATCTCGACCGCTTGCACTCATCTGATGACTCATTGGAGAGTTGTTGTACGGCAGAATAAGACAGATGTTGAGAAAAAGATACGTCGATAGCGTAACGTCGTGAGTGCGTAGCTCGTCTCGCTCGACGCCTTCTCGAAACACCCTTTGCACAATGTCAAACATGTCACTGTGCCAGCGTTTCTCTGCTGTATTCTGCTGCTCTGGCTCTAAAAGTGGATACTCCTCGCGTTGAAAGCGCATCATATCAAACATTGATTCCTGAGATAAGCGTTGCATGACAAGATAGAGTCGTTCGCGGGTTGACAGGCCCTCCTGGTTGATAACAGACTCGAACATCTCACGCATATGGGCAAGAATCAGCAGCAGCATTTCGAGGAACAATTCGCGCTTGTTCTTGAAATGATGAAACAGGGCGGCCTTGCTTATCTGTAAGGAGTCGGCGATGATCTGTAAGCTGATGTGGTCATAGCCACCTGCGTAGTACAGTTTCTCTGCCTCTTTAAGAATCAACTGCCGTGTATCTGTTGTCCGTCCATCACGATGTTGCTTTCGCTCTGCCACCTGTATGCCTCTATCTAATATCTTACCTACCGATAGGTAAGATATAACATACGAAAGAGTTGTTTGTCAAGAGGCAAGAGAAATACTCCATTTCCACTCGTGGAAATGGGGTATTTCTCTTGCCTCTTGATTTTGGAAGAGCTACTCGAAGAACTTGGTCATCAGAACCCTATCCCCAAAGTCGCAGGAGTTTTCGATACAGCCGAGATGCCAGAGCTCCTCGATGGTTGCTAGTAGTACATAATGGTTGTAGGGCGTGGTGCTATCGACGAGGTGATGAGCATTTCTTGAGGTGATGACCATGAATGGTGCATCTCCACCGCCCAGTGTAACACCGTTGACGCCCGTTGGACTGTAGCAGCAACCCTCGTAGCTACCGTAGTCGTTCTCATCCCAGTTAATGATGATGGCAGACTTCGAGTCCCATGCCTTTGAACTCATGATCTTGGTGACGGTATCGTGAACGAAGGTGTCGCCCAGCTTAATCACCTTATGGTCGAGACCAGAGGCTGGCGATGCGCAATCAGGAATTTTTACCGCTTTTGCGTTATCTGCTGAAACACCGTGCATATCATGACACTGGTCGGGACTGATCCAAACGAAGTTGGGCACATTACCGGATGCGAGGTCCCTGTCGAATTGTGTAAAGGGAACAATCTTCTCCATGCGGCCTGGATTATTACGAATATTGCTGAAGTACATGAATGGATTGTGCTTCTGAGCGTAGAGTTTGCGTGGCACACTTTTACCATTGACGGTATCGACGGGATAGTATTCGCCTGTAAAGCCAACGGTTGGTGCTGACTGCATGTATGCCTTCCAACTCAAGTCGTGCGACTCAAGCTGATCAACAATTGTCTGACCTGAGAACCAGTGTGCCTGCTTGGTCGCGTTGCTCACTTCTGCGGGGGTGAGTAGCTGTTTGTTGTATGGGGCACCGGACATAAACTCCTGTGGTGCGCATGTACTGGTCGCGCCCGCTTTACAGTCGTCCCAGATGCCCTGATGGGAGCCAGAAATAGCGGCGAGATAATTGGGAAGGCTGGGGTGCGTCACACCGTAGTAGTTTGTCGAGACAGCATACTCACCTGCTAGCTGGTTGATGTATGGAGCGTCAGCAGTATTGGTAAAGATTTGGTTTGTGCTGTGATTCTCCATCATAATATAGAAGAT
>CAXTUE010000403.1:0-4855 GCA_964247355.1 uncultured Ktedonobacteraceae bacterium
GTGAAGAGGAGTGGACACGAGTGCTGACGCTGAACCTGACAGGCGTCTTCTCCTGCTGCCGGGCCGTGATTGGAACAATGCGACAACAACAAAGTGGTAGCATCGTCAGTATCGCCTCCATTTCTGGTAAAGAGGGAAATCCAAACATGATTCCCTACTCAGTCTCAAAGGCGGGAGTAATTGCGCTCACAAAAGCACTCGCGAAAGAGGTGATCACCGAGGGGATACGGGTCAACTGTGTTGCTCCTGGCGTGATTGAGACACCACTTTTAGCACAACTCACCCCTGATGCTGTCGAGTACATGAAAAGTAAAGTGCCACTTGGACGAATGGGGCGCCCAGAAGAGGTCGCTACCGTCGTTCATTTTCTGGCCTCCGCAGACGCAAGTTTTGTGACAGGGCAATGCTACGACGTGAGTGGGGGACGTGCAACGTATTAGATTGAACGAAAGAAGAGAGCCAACATGAAAGCGATTGTTGTTGAACATCCAGGCTCACCCGATGTGCTTCAAATTCGTACCCTCCCTCAACCACAACCGCGTTCAGGATGGGTCTTGATTCGAGTCAAAGCCTTCGGGTTGAACCGCTCGGAAATGTACACACGACAGGGATATTCTCCAAGCGTGATGTTTCCACGTGTGCTCGGCATTGAGTGTGTTGGCACCGTCGAAGCGGCCCCGCAGACCAGTTTTGCTATCGGGCAAACGGTTGCCGCCGTCATGGGAGAGATGGGGCGAGCCTATGATGGAGGCTATGCAGAGTATACTCTGGTTCCAGCCAGTCAGGTCATCCCACTACAGACTACCTTGCCCTGGGAACTCCTGGCCGCGATCCCTGAGACTTATCTGACAGCCTGGGGATCGCTCTTTGACGCGATGGAGGTGCAATCAGGCCAGAGCCTCGTAGTGCGAGGAGGCACGTCATCAGTTGGCATGGCGGCCATCGCACTGGCGAAAGAGAGAGGCTTACGGGTACTTGCTACCACGCGCAATGAGACTAAGGCCGAGGCACTACGAGAGAACGGCGCAGACGAGGTCGTAATCGACACCGGCCAGGTCGCAGACGAGATCAAGCGACGAGTTCCTGGTGGGGCGAGCGGCGTTCTTGAACTCATCGGAACCGTCACCCTTCTCGACTCCTTACAGGCAGTGGCTCCCAAAGGCATTGTCTGCTTTACTGGTCTGCTTGGCAATGCCTGGGTGATGCGCGAGTTTGAACCGATGGCCGCTCTTCCTTCCACCGTCAAGCTTACTATGTACTCAACCGAAACGGTTACATCCGCAAACAGTACCGCAGCATTGCAACAAATTGTCAATGGAGTAGCGGCAGGGCGGTATAGCGTGAACGTTGATCGTGTCTTCCGTTTTCATGAAGTCGTCGAGGCACACCGCTATATGGAGGAGAATCGCGCCAAAGGCAAACTCGTCGTGGTTGTTGATTAGCTCATACCACGTGGAGATCATATTGTAATTTGCAACTTCTCAACTATAGAATAACTCCTCGAACATTACTTTCGCACGAATCTTTGTATAAAGCGTCCCAAAGACAAAAAGAACCCTGCTATCCCATGTGGCCCATATGGTTCGTATGCCTGCATTCTCGTGATCCGCCCATCCGCCACGTCGAAGATGAAGACTTGTGGGAAGTCGAGCTTCATCCCTTGTTTCATGACATGATGAGTTGCCGTCTCTACCATTGCGCACTGTCCATTCTGGGACTCGCAATAGTTTATGATGGTGTAGCCGAAGGACCGCATCCCACTCATCGCCTCGCTCATGGCTTTTGTGATGACCGCCTTGCCTTGCATCCGTACCGCCGGAAAGTGAGGGTCAACGAGGACAGCGTCCTCGGCAAAGACGCTCATCATCGCGTCGAGGTCCTTAGCTTCAACCGAGGTAAATGTGTGCGTGACGAGATTGTGTAAAGATGTGTCTCTAGTTTCCATCATTCTTTCCTCTTTCGTGTCAATAGAATGTATTCACGCTAGATCGTGACTCTTTCCAGAGACAACCTAGCGTATATCAAACAGAACCTTTTTTGCAAGGTTCTAGACTTGTTGCAACGTCCCTTTTGCTATAGAGAAATACAGAAGCCCCAACAGTGAAAGATATGTTTCAAGCGTCAAGGCAACTTCCTCATTGATCACTGATCGGTCAGTTTGAGCGGTTGGAGAGCAAGAAGAACACGAATGCCATAATTGCTGCCCACGTACCAATAATATGGAACCGCTCTGCGTGGTTGACTTGCGCTTTCCAATCCTCAGGCGGTGTAGTAGGATCCCAATCAGCCGTGGCACTGTTAGTAGGAGCGGTGGCAACGACTCTGGTGAATATCCAGGTCAGTATAGAGAGGACTCCTGCACCCCGGAACCAGAAGCCGGGCTTGGTGCCATTGAGAGCTGTCACGGCAATCCCTGACACCCCTCCCGGTAGAAAGAAGGCTGGCACTAACACACGAAATATCCGTATCAGAGCCTGCCGGAGCCGGATTTGCGACTGTTCGTCCATAATCTCGTCGGACTCAGGCAAACCATAGTGGACAACGATTTCCATGCCAGCCAAGCTACCGGCAAAGAACAAATTAACGAAATCGAGTACATTCATAGGTAATTTCCCTTTCATTTCCATCATAGAGACGACAGATCGTTCACGTTATTTGGGGTGTCCCTCTAAAGGCTCTTCATCATCCATCCAGTGACGACGCAAACGATTGTCGATAGGGAAAGTATACCTGACTTTGTGCATAGTTGAGATGCATCCAGAGACGGGGAGAGGGGGGCCTTGCGACGGGCATCTAATGGACTGAGATACTTTTGATTGCTCAATTCCGAAATAATAGGAAGCGTCATTGGTCTTGTCTATGATGTAACATGTCGTGAGTGTAGCATACTCTGTTCATTTTTATTCTGTATTCTTCTCCTCGTCTGAGAAGTCGAGCGGGAGTTGTTGCACCACATCCACATGCAGTGTTTTGAGGCGACGACGTGCATCCTTCCGACTCCCATGTCGCAGGAGAACCGCGCGTGCCTGCTCCTTTGTTGTTATCTTATGACGGAGGGCTGCAATGCGATTGTGTGCGAGACGCGCGGCACTCGCGTGATCCACAATGGGCAACGGATAGTCACGTTCAAGTATGCATCCGTGTTTGCGTTGTACCTCGATTGGCATGCGCCACGGCTCGTGAATGTAGGCATGTGGAACGGAGGCAAGTTCCGACACCCACCGGCGAATAAATATCCCTTCGGGGTCCTGATCGCGTGCTTGCTTCGTCGGATCATAAATACGTATTGTATTGATACCTGTTGTCCCTGCCTGCATTTGCATTTGGCTGTAATGAATACCTGGCTCATAATCAAGCCATTGACGCGCCAGGAAGACTCCTGGCTCTCGCCAGTGCAGCCAGAGGTCATAGCTGGCAAAGGAGACAAGCATGGCACGCATGCGAAAGTTGAGATAGCCTGTGGCACACACCGCTCGCATACACGCGTCAATCAAGGGATAGCCAGTACGTCCCGCACACCAGGCCTCAAACCAGTCACGGTTGAAGTCCTGTTCGCGTAATCCATCATAGGCATGATTGAAATTCTCAAATTCGATGCGCGGCTCATCCTCTAACTTCTGCATGAAATGGCTCCGCCAGTGCAAACGTGAGCCAAAGGCAACGAGGTCTCTGAGTGTTGGACCGACAAGTGTGTTGCGCTCATGCGCATCCATCTGTCGAAGGGCTTCCTGACGACGAAGCACGTTCTGATACACGCTGCGCAACGAGATAGTGCCCCATGCAAGGTGGGTGCTCAAGCGCGAACAAGTCTCCCATGCGGAGAGGGGACTCGACATAGCATGCTGATAACCTGCTCCTCGTGTGGAAAGAAAACTCGTGAGGACTTGTTGCGCCTCCTGCTCGCCCCCCGATTGTATCTCAATGTGTGTCGAGGCATTGAGACTGAGGTCTCGATGAGAAGGAATTGGGCCGAGTTCAACTTCTGGCACGGGCTGTACACGCAGGGGAGTTGCGGCAAGCGGCGCACGCATATACTGCTCCCACGCGCTTGCCCATCCATTTCGACTTTTCAATCGTCGTACCACCCCTGTCTGTGACAATTCGTGCCAGGGAATACCCCGTGCCTGTGCCCAGTGTGCCACCGCGAGATCACGCTGATACGTCTGCCAGTTTCCCGTTTCTTCGTGTGACCACAACGCTCTAAGAGGAATGTCTTGTGAGAGTGCTTCAAGAACATCAATAACCTCTCCAAAACGCACGACAAGCGGTTGTCCGAGGACTGCTAATGCAGTACGTAACGCGTCAAGACTTTGATGAAGAAAGGTCCAGTGCGCAGGATCGTAGTCGTGAGCGTGGACAAGTGATGGTTCAACAATATAGAGGGGTAGGACCGGGCCATGCTGTGTTGCGGCGTGTAAGACGGGGGAATCGTGGATACGTAGATCGCGCTTATACCAAACAACCTGTACCCCTGTATCCACGGAACATTACCCTCTTCTCACTACTGAAGCGAAACACGTTTCCACTTCCTCTTTTTAACTTCACGATGCAATATACGCGATGATGTAGTACCCGTATACCGCGAGGAGAAGGAGCACAATTGCCGATCCAAACACCAGTGTGCTAAACCAGCGGCCTTTAAGCGCGAGTTTCTCCTTATTATGCTCAACTGCATCCTCGCGCATATCGAGCGTACTGATTGTGGAGCGCATTCCTGGCGGCATCCACCAGTGAGGTTTACGGCCCTTGGCAACCCAGCGACGGCAAAAAAACATCATATTCGCATTCAGAACTGGCCTTGTGATGCGCTTTACCGCAAAGCCCGCAATGATACCGATGAGAAATGCATCATAGC
>CAXTUE010000404.1:0-4848 GCA_964247355.1 uncultured Ktedonobacteraceae bacterium
TGAAAGGATACTTTGTCTTCCAACCACTGTCAAATGAAGTGGGTCAGTCTAGTAGGGACCGTATTCATCACGTCCGTCTCTGACCTCCCACATTGGCAAACGGACGTGATGAATGCGATCCCTACCACTAATGAATAGAGGAGTTGGTCATGCATATTGTCGTTGCGCCACAGGCATTGAAGGGGAGTCTCACAGCCGAGGAGGTCGGACAAGCAATAGCATCGGGAGTTCATACTATCTATCCACAGGCACATGTCGATGTCGTACCTGTCGCGGACGGTGGTGAGGGAACGGTCCAAGCATTGGTTGATGCAACGGGTGGAGAGATCGTAGAGCAAACGGTGACGGGTCCACTGGGTACTCCTGTCTCAGCATTCTTTGGCTTGCTTGGTGATGGCAAAACGGCGGCAATTGAGATGGCATCGTGCGCGGGACTACCATTAGTGCCACCGGAGCAACGCGACCCGCGTATGACCACAACTTATGGCGTTGGGGAACTTGTGCTGGCGGCACTTGAGCTTGGTCGCCGTCACTTTCTCCTCGGTATTGGAGGTAGCGCAACCAATGATGGCGGTGCGGGCATGGTACAGGCATTAGGAGCATCATTGCTCACACAGCAAGGGACAGCGATTGCTCGTGGAGGCGCAGCCCTGACGACTCTTTCCCGTATCTCGTTAGAGCAGATAGACCTACGCTTACGGGAGTGCACGTTCGAGGTTGCCTGTGACGTTACCAATCCTCTCTGTGGTCCAACGGGTGCATCGGCGGTTTATGGGCCGCAAAAAGGGGCGACACCGAACATGGTGCAACAGCTCGATGCCGCCTTAGAGCACTACGCCTCGCTGCTTGAACGCGATCTGTGGCAATCGGTCCGCGATATTCCTGGCGCGGGTGCTGCTGGTGGCCTGGGAGCAGGCTTGCTTGCTTTCCTACATGCAACGCTCCGACCGGGGGCACAACTTGTTTTAGAGGCCGTAAATCTCGAAGCATACATACAAAACGCGAACCTCGTGATTACCGCCGAGGGGCAGATAGACGAGCAAACAGCATACGGCAAAAGTGTTGGGGCAGTCGCGAAGTTGGCAAAACGTTATAGTGTTCCGGTACTGGCACTTGCCGGCAGTTTGGGCAAGGGCTATCAGAAAGTCTACGAACTAGGGATTGATGGCATTGATGTGTTACCTTCCGGTCCTATGACATTAGCCTATTCGATGGAACATGCTGCGGAACTAACGACTGATGCAACAGAACGCATGCTACGTGTGCTACATGTGAAACTGTAGAGGGTCTGCTCACTGTCGTTTGATTACGGTAGGAATTTTACGATAACGGTCTTCTGAGAGAGGTGTGTTTACTAAAAATCAGGACGAGCCAATAGAATGCACCTCCGACTAACAAGACAAGAAGAGGCTCTATAGGAGCACGAAAGCGCATGGAGCTGTAAAATACTACATTCTGTGCAATCGTATAAGCAAGAACAAGATAGACAGGCAATAGCTTTTTCTTGAATTTTTTCCAGGTAACGAGCAGACCCAACGCGGCTAATAGAAAAATGGGAATAGATTGAAGTGGTATCATCAGTGCTATTATTCTCGATGAAAGCCGAGTTGGAAATTGCTCGATAGGTAGGCCAAATGAATATGTGTATGGTTTCCACATATTGATGATATGAAGACCTAGCAAATAGGGCATATCTCTCTTATGAGTACGTATCCAGGCAAGAGCTTTGCTCGTATCCATTTGATCATTCTTCGGAGTGTATCCAACGGTATCATGCAGTACAGCACCACTAGGAGGATACCAAACACCAGGTGAAACTGGATCGCCACTTATGACATTATCGTTATATGCACCCAAAAGTACTTCACCTGCACCTGTTGCTACTAAAACGAACTGATGTGAAACTGTATAATTCCGATATGTCCATGGCGCAACTAAAATACAAGTGATGAGAATACAAACAATTGCATCTCGTGTCACTGTTTTCCAGGGCTTGACCTTACTCACAATAAGGGCTATAGACCAGAGCACGAGCACTCCAATAAGACTTACGCCGTTAGGACGCGTTAGCACCATTGCTGCAAGAAAAAGGCCACAAAAAAGCACCCAGCGTTGCTCGACCAGCATGTACCAATTGATAGGTTTTCTCTCATTTTTTTCGTATACATTTGTCTGATATCTCTGCTGTAGCTGAAAAAGTGAATATGTAAAACCAGTTAAGCAAAAGGTGTAGAGGGACTCGGTATACAACCAGCCATCATAGATAAAGAGTCCTGTATATACAGCCGCTAGTATACCTACAATCAAGGCAACATATTTTCCGAAGAGATTTTTGGCGAAGAAATAAACAAATAGACATGTTCCAGAGCCGAGAAAGCAATAAAACAGACGCACATGGGAATTGTACGCTCCTGTAAGGGTGTAAATACCTGTAATAATCAAGGGCCAAAGTGGTGCTCTGCTCACCGTTTGATAACTATGATATATACAGTAGCAATGCTTATTAATAATGTTGGAGGCAATGGCATCGTAAATACCCGCATCGAAGATAGAGGCATAGTTGTGTGCAGTGGTCTTATTATAGATAATACGTACAAGCAATGCTATGCCAAAGATGCTAATAGGGACAATAATTTTTTGGATAGTAGAAACATTCTTTGCAGTAAACATTCTTTGCTTTCCTCATTGATTAGTACTTATCTCATTCTGTATATAGATACACGCACGAAAGTTGCTTCGCTTATTCTAACGTTGTTGTGAGACGTATGTACCGTGTTCTGACTTTCTCCGTGCATTACTATGCAATTATGGATACCAGAGTAACTTACCTCTGTAGTTCTGTAAAGATAATGACTGCTATTTTAGCCATTGAGAACTTACATCTCAATGCGTACCTTACAGTACAACAAGACGAGCTAGATGAGGAACCAGATGGAATGAGCGGCACTCAACGGTAGGCAGGAGACAGAATAAAGGCGTAGCGATTAGGAAAGAAGGGATGTTGTGGTCGGAGTGCGTGGAAAGAGACGCCGGTACTCCTCGACAAGCTCGTACTTGTTGGCAAACATGCGATTGCCACAGTAGATGTTACGGCGCGAGAATTGTTCTGGTGTCTCTTGTATAAGTTGTGTCCGCACTTCTGGTTTATGTGAACAAGGAAAGTCGAAGCGAGGCTCTGACAAGCTGTAGGTAGCAATATGTATCCATGATGGACACTCTATTTTGTAGCGGTCACAAAACCATTCTACTGAAGCAACACAAAAGGCTGCCCAATAATAGTCATCATCGCTCATCTTTTCTGGTAGCATAATTGGCTCTGCGACAAGTTGAGGACGCTTATCTTTAGCATAATCGAACCAATCGTTCATGAAATTGCCAAGTGCGGTCCACGGTCTTTCACCCTGCACAATTTCTTGATAGGTCAGAGCCATTGTTTGTAAGTGATCGAGTCTTCTCATTACATGTTATCCACTTGCCTACTACGCTCCTAAACTTATTTTACACAATCAACCAGGGAAAAATCTAGCTAGCACAACTTCTACGTTATTAATCTGCTGAACTTGCTTGTTTGGAATATAGCGGTTAAGAAGTTGTTGCGCTTGTTCGCGTGTTTGAATATTTAATTGTTGTGAAAGGGCAAAAATATCGTTTTGGTCTTTTTGGCGTCCTGCAAGCAGTTTAAGAGCTAGGATATATTCGCTTGCTGGTACATACACCTCGAGCATAGTATATTTGCGCCATAACGTTCCCTCTGGCACGTTGCTGGCGTCACGCAGAAAGTCACCGATGACATCATTGAGCCATGCATTTGAGAGAGCATTGTTGCTTGCAACTTGCCTTACCGCTGCTTTAAAGGCGCGATAGAGAGGCGAATTTGGAGGATCATCAATATCTTTAAGAATTACATCGACATCATATGTTGTTGACCTGTTATGAAGTTGCGTCAACATAAACGCGCCACCCACAAGCAGGATACGGACAGGCTGAGGCACGTTGAGGTTTTGCAATTCTTGCCCAAGTTCAGCAAGATGTGCTTCAATTTCCTGTGCTTGCATTCAGTAGCTTCCTCTTTACATATTTTGCTACTTCACTCAGTATAACACAATCTCATCAGAATTAGTACCCTGTTTGCCACACGCCCATAAACGCCGCTCTCGCATTTTGAGTTGCTAATCCCATTCTATAAGCATGAGTTGGAAGAGCGAGCGTTAACAGTTCGGGTCCATCAAGAAAGAGAGTTAACGTGCCATTGGAGGATGTGACACGCAGAGTATGCCAGTCGTGCAAGTCGAACTCTTGAGGAAGCTTTTGGGTAAGCGTTTCTCTAGCGAGTGCTCCACTACCTTCAATCATAAGTGTGCTGTTTTGTGATGCGTCCTGTGTGAGCCAGAGAAAGCATTTGTCCGTCTCGCTGAGCCAGAGAACAAGGCCGAGTGAGGCTGACTCCTGATTACTGGTGGTCAGTTTCATTGTGGTGCCGAACTCGAATGATTCGTATTGCGCGCCTTTTAGAAGTATGTGAGTTCCAGGGACTGCGTTTTCTTGTGCTAAGAAGCCATCGCGCACATACCAATCTACAGGATTATCGTCAGTGTTTGTTTCGGTATGCCAGCCGAGAAGGGAGGGATTGTAGGTGTCATTGAGAAACTCATCGCGAAAATGGTCGGTGAGGCTGATACCAGTGAAGGCCGCACTACATTGCTCTGTAAGTAGAGCAAACGAACGGAGAGTGGAGGTGAGTAGGGTCTCCATTACTAGTATGCCATCAAATTGCACAGTAAGCAAGTGGCCGGATACACTAATGAGTAGTTGGTGCCATGCTTGGAGGGCTGTATTGGAGGGAAGGGA
>CAXTUE010000405.1:0-3655 GCA_964247355.1 uncultured Ktedonobacteraceae bacterium
CCCATATATGATGTACTATATATGGGAGGGGCATTCCCCTTGCGGGTGCCCTTGTTCCAAACAAATTATTTTTCCTAATAAGACAAAAGGGTTACGTGGGTCATATGACACTAGCGCAACAGGTAAATTTGCTGTATTCTCCCTAGCATGCCCACATCGTTTCGCGAAAGGAACAGCAAAATAACATGGCTGTTATAAAACAGGGAGAACCACAGAAGAAAGTGTTGTTGGCAACGGATAAGCTGGCAATTTCTCTCCCTAAGTTGCGCTGGCTACAGATTTTTGCGATTAGCATTTTCTGGTTCGCGCTCAACTTTCACTGGTCCGCACTCGGAATTATTATTCTGCCAAGTCAGGTCTTCAAACTCGTCGGGCCATTACAGCAGGGTGAGGCACTGGCGTTCATTCTGGTTCCAGGCGCGTTTATCTCACTCCTCGCCAATCCGCTCTTTGGTATGTTGAGCGATGAGACTCGTGGACATTTGGCGCGCTTCGGGCGTCGGCGTCCTTATATTTTACTTGGAACACTGGTTAATGTCGCGGCACTTGTATGGATGGCTTTTGCGCACGATATTGTCTCGCTCGCTATCGCCTATGCCGTAATTCAACTTTCTAACAACGCGGCAACGGCCCCGTTTCACGCGTTGTTACCTGACATCGTGCCAAAAGAACAACGCGGTTTGGCTTCGGGCGTGATGGGCCTGCTCGCGACCGTTGGCTCGATTAGTGGCGTGATTATCGCGAGTATATTTATTGATGCCTCCAAACCCACATCCGCTTATCAGCAGGGTTTGGAGTTCACCTATGGCATCATTATCGCGGTGATGCTCCTGTTGATGCTGGTTACGATTGTATCAGTTAAAGAACGTGCCAGCATGTCGAGCAGAATTGTAGAGCAGGAAAGGCTGGAAGCACTGCTCTATCCCCCTCTCATACCTCCTCCGTGGCATGCATGGTTGACACGCAAAATGCTGCTCACTATTTTTGGAACACTCCTTGTTATAGGAACGTTTTGGGGACTTATGACCTTGTGGAACGATCTACACATTGCAAACATCTCCATTAGCAATGATGTGCAGCAGGTCGTGTTAGAGGTAATCGCCACCGTCGGCATTCTGCGCCTCTTCGATTTCAATCCGCGCCGCGATCCCGATTTTGCCTGGGTCCTGTTGACGCGACTGGTTATGACGCTCGGCATTTACACAGTACAGGACTTTCTACAGTTCTATATGCGCGACGCTGTACGAGCACCACATGCGGAAACACAAACCACAAACTTCATTATCATTCTCTCAATCACAAGCTTGATAAGCGCATTGGCAGCCGGTTGGCTCTCGGACCGTTTTGGACGCAAGCGCATGGTGTATTTTTCTGGCGGCTTTATGGCTACAGTTGGACTTATTTTTATCATCACACACTCACTACCAATTATTCTTGCCGCCGGAGCGATCTTTGGTCTGGGCTATGGAGCATACATTAGTGTTGATTGGGCCTTAGTCGCCGATGTATTACCTTCGCATAAAAACTATGCCCGCGATATGGGCGTATGGAATATTTCGCAATCGCTACCACAGGTCATCGCACCAATCATAGGCGGTCCCCTGCTTGACCACTTCACGCAAAGCGGTCATCCCGTTTTAGGCTTCCAGTTGCTCTTCGGCATGGCAATTATCTATTGTCTCGTTGGTACGGTAACGGTGCGATATATACGAGGAGTAAAGAGGTAGGGACCGATTTATCACGTCCTTCTCGGCAATCAATTGGCGAGAAGGACGTGATAAATCGGTCCCTACAAGGTTGTGAGCATACTTCTATCTTTAATGCTGCAGAAGATACACATTCGACCAATCGTCGAAGTAAAGACCATTCGCATTGAGCGAGACACCGTGTACCCATGAGGGTATCACTGCGGAGAGTGCTTGATGGTCAAGTGGCAACCAGCCGACATCAGTGATAGCGATCTGTTCGGCTTGATTGTATTGCGCGATACGTGCATCTCCCGTCAGGGTCTCGGCTTTCGCAACGGTTTGATCGAAGCTTGGATTGTTCCAGCTTCCATTGTTGTTCGAGGCGTTCGCGGTCAGGTTTAGCGTGAGCCAATCGTAGGGATCGGGGAAGTCCGCGCCCCACTGCGTAAAGCCGAACTGAATTGTGTGATTGGTTCGATTGGCCGATGTCTCACTATTGTACGCGGTTAACTCTACACTGCGCAGTTTGACCTGCACACCGAGCGCGGTCTGCCACATCTGCTGTAGCACTGCGGCCTCGTTTGGTGTGACCTGCGCACTGGGATAGGTAAAGGTAAACGAGGGTGCCTTGCTTGCATCTGAGTAGACCGATTGGAAGAGTGTTTTAGCTTTTGCGGCATCAAAAGGCAGACCAGCGAAATTCGGCTGATAGCCCGGCATCCCTGGCGGAATAATGGTTGGCGCGGCTGCGGCTGCATCCTTGAGGACCGCGTGTACCAACGTCTGTTTATCTATGGCCTGCGCAAAGGCTTGTCGTACCGCGACGTTGTTGAATGGTGGACGTGAGCTATCGAAAAACATCAGGTCGGTTTGCAATAATGACGTGCGAGCGAAACCGGGAAGACTCTTAGCTTGCACCGCATCTTCTGGCGTCAAATTCCACACAAAGGCATATTGACCAGCGCGGTATGCTTTGAACGCGGTATCGTTTTCCTTGACGAAAATCATGTCCACTTCCGTCAATTTCGTCTTGTTGCCATAATAATGAGGATTGGGAACCAACACCATTTGCGCGTTATGATTCCATGCTTTTATCATGAATGGACCGGTTCTTCTGGCCATACTGTGCAATCAGCTTCTGATTGAGCGCAAAGAAGACAGAGGTCGTGAGAGCCGAAAGAAAGTACGGTGTGGGCTGAGCCAGAGTCACCTGTAACGTATGATCGTCAATCGCTTTGACGCCACTAAGCGTTTTTGATTTACCATTGGCAACAGCATCAGCACCAGCGATGGGAGCCTCAAAAAATGAGGCAATCGGCGAAGTGACTTCGGGCAAAAGGGCGCGTGTCCAGGTGTACACGTAGGACTGCGCGGTTACAGGCGTACCATCAGAAAAGGTAATATTTGGTTTAATGCTGAATGTGTATGTCTTTTTGTCGTCGGAGACACGCCATGTCGCCTGATCTGGAATGACATTCAAGTTTTTATCGGTACGCACCAGACCGGAATAAATCATACCCACAGCGAGCGCGGAATTTCCATCAGGTCCTTGAGCTGGGTCGAGTACTCCAATATCGCTGATACCTACATTGGGAAAGGTGAGCACTTGCTTGGTCGCAAGTGCTGTACCAGTGCTAGGCGGCTGCGATGAGCTACCACCACATGCTGTAAGCAAAATAGTCAGGATGCTGATACAAAGCAGGAGAGGCGTATAGCGCGTGTAGGCATTATACGACCTCCAAATACGAGAAGGCATGATGTGTGACTCTCTTTCTAAGAACATGCTTGTCAGGAATAGTTAGAAGTAGGAATAAATTCTTCCCCTTACTATATCACCTCTAGCGCAAACAATGAATTGTAGGGGTCTAATTCTATTACACCCTTGCGGCAAATGATAATGATGGAAGGATTGCAGAAACGTAACAACAATCCTTCGACATTATCTATTGCTGACACGGGTGTAATAG
>CAXTUE010000405.1:3665-4847 GCA_964247355.1 uncultured Ktedonobacteraceae bacterium
TTTTAGATATTCGTCCCCTCTTTTTTTTTTTTTTTTTTTTTTTTTTTTTTAATTAAAAAACCCCCCCTACAATTCGATCACAATACATAACTAAAAAGAATAATAAAAATAACTTGAACGCATAAAGGAGATATGGTATCGTGAATAGAGACGTTTAGAGCTTACAATACGTCACCTGGCTACATAACGTAAGGGAATTATCTTTTACATCCCTTTTGTTATGACTAATGACACGAGGGTTTGCTTATTTCTAGTTGCGGTCAAGTACGAAGGAGATATGTCCATGTCAGTTGTACAAGAGTTTGTGCAGGCAAACGAGCAGTATGCTTCGACATTTCACAAGGGCGACTTAGCCTTGCCACCTGCACGTAAGGTTGCCGTTCTGGTTTGTATGGATGCTCGCATCGATCCAGCCCGTGCTCTGGGACTCGAAGAAGGCGATGCGCATGTCATTCGCAATGCTGGTGGTAGAGCTGTTGATGCCCTGCGTTCGCTTGTCATATCAGAACAATTGCTCGGCACAAAGAGCATTGTCGTCATTCATCACACGGATTGTGGTATGCTCACCTTCAACAACGACGACATTCACGCCAAGATACAGCAAGACCTGCACACAAATGCGGACAATATCGACTTCTTGCCATTCAGCAATCTGGAACAGTCGGTGCGTGATGATGTTGCGTTCTTACGCCAGTCACCACTTATTGCTAAAGATATTGATATTAGTGGCTTCATCTATGACGTGCAGGATGGCAAGCTTCGTCCTGTAAGCTAACAAATATACTTCCTATATTTTCCACTACGTTTGTTACCATAGTCATCTAAGAGAGGGAGATATATGTCAGAGAACAAAGGGTATGCACATCCAGAGGTGCTTGCAGATGCCGATTGGGTTCAGGCGCATTTGCAGGACCCGAAGGTTCGTTTGATTGAGGTTGATGTCGATACCAATGCCTACGAGCAGGGACACATTCCCGGCGCGGTTGGCTTCAACTGGCAGAAAGAACTACAGGATCAGATTGTGCGTTCGCCACTGAGCAAAGAGCACTTAGAGTCGTTGCTGGGTAGCGCGGGCGTGAGCAAAGATACGACGATTGTGCTGTATGGCGACAACAACAACTGGTTCGCGACGTGGGCACTGTGGATTTTCAAATATTACGGGCATCCCGACGTTCGCTTGCT
>CAXTUE010000406.1:0-4841 GCA_964247355.1 uncultured Ktedonobacteraceae bacterium
GTGTGCGAGTGTGAGGGTCGAGGTATCGTGTGTACGAAGCACTGTACCCTCAGCGTCGTAGGTGTCAGTAACGGTGCCGAATAGTATTTCAGCTTGGTAAGCTTTCCCACTTTCACTGAGATACTCGGCGACGCGTGTTCCCTGCCCGACACAGATTGGCAACACGCCACTGGCTGCGGGGTCAAGTGTTCCGGCATGCCCAACGCGCTTTTGTTTAAGCAACTTGCGTATTTTTGCTACCACGTCATGCGAGGTCATACCAGTAGCTTTGCGGATGTTGAGAATGCCGTCCATGCTATACTTGTGTGCTTTCTATGGTCTTTTTCAGTAGCTCGGCAACTTCCGGCATCGCTTCCTCTATTGGCTTGTTGATTGTTGCACCAGCCGCGCGTGCATGACCTCCACCCCCAAGCTGCAGACAAATTTCTGCCGCGCTATAAGGTTCCGCACAGCGCAAACTGAGGCGTGTAATACCCGGTTCATCGTAGCTTTTGAAGAAGGCCGATACCTGTACGCCTTCGATATCGCGCAGAAAGCCAGAGAAATTGTTATCCATATCAGGTGTCGCTCCGGCCTCTGCCAGCGTTTTACCTGTTGCGTATGACCATGCGAGGCGACCGTCACAAGCCATCTCGATATGTTCGATAACGGCGGCTTGCAAGCGTACATGTGCCAGTGATTTTGTGCGATAGATAGGCCCGACAATCTTCTCAGCTACCGCGCCGGCACGTAGTACAATCGCGCCTGCCTCCATTGTGCGAGGCGTGGTGCTGTTGAATTGAAAGGATGAGGTGTCGGTAATCAAGCCAGTAAGCAGACACTGTGCGGCATCCTGGGGGAGTGGTAGTTGTGCCTGTTGCTGAAATAGCACGAGCAATTCAGTGGTCGAAGCCGCCTGTGGATCGATGATATTGACGCGTCCACAGCCCTGACTACTGATGTGATGGTCGATGTTAAGAATAGGAGCTGAATCAAGAAACGCACGATGTTGCTCGTACAGGGCACCGTAGCGTGTCAACTCACCGGCATCAAGAGCGATAACGAGATCAAATTGTTCTTGCCCTACGGGACCGAGGCTTTGCTGTAAACGTTCGATACCAGGAATAAAGCGGAATGCTGGTGGTGCTGGATCGGCACAAGCAGGCACACATGTCTTGCCGATTGCTTCGAGAATATGTGCGAAACCGAGTGCTGACCCCAGACAATCACCATCGGGATGCTCATGAGCAAGCAACGCAATACGTTGTGCTGGCTCGATCAGTGCCATTGCCTGTTGCAGCAACGTTGTATCTATTTGTGGTTGTAGTAGTGAAGGTATGCTTGTTGTTGTCATGCTTCCTCGTGCGTTTCATTTTGCAAAGCCGCCGCCGCTTGTCTTAGTGCCTCATCCTCGTGTGTTGCCTGTTTTATAAGTTCGAGTACGCGCGCCCCTTCTTCAATCGACGTATCGAGTTTGAACACAAGTTCCGGCATATAGCGTAATGTAATGCGAGTCGCAAGCTCGTGGCGCAGGTAGCCTGTTGCGCTGATTAAGCCTTTCATGGTAGCTTTTTGTTCCTCTGGCGTTCCCATGACGCTCACAAATACCTTTGCGTGTCGTATGTCGTTGCTTACCTCGACGCGCGTGATGCTTGCGAATCCCACGCGCGGGTCTTTTAGACGCGTACGCATCAATTCACTCAGCTCCAGTGCGAACTGCTCTCCCAACTTCTCTTGCCTATGTGGATTAGCCATCGTCTTTTCCCTCTATTTTATACTGTAGGGATCGATGTATCACGTCCTGCTTGGCATATAGAAATGCTAGCAGGACGTGATACATCGGTCCCTACATGTTATGCCCCCGTCTTCACGCGCTCTTGAGTGAAGGCTTCGATGGTGTCGCCTATCTCAAACGCGGTGAAATCTTCAAGCACGATACCACACTCGTAGCCAGTTGTAATCTCACGCACATCATCCTTACCACGACGAATAGACTCGATTTTGCCCTCGTAGACCTTCTCGTCGTTGCGCATAACACGCGCTTGTGAGGAACGTGTTAGTTTGCCATCTAAGACACGACAGCCCGCGATAACAACAGTCTTGCCTGCCTTGAATGTCTGGGCGACCTCAGCATGACCCTCAACAACCTCGCGGTACGTTGGCTCCAGCATGCCTGTAAGTGCAGCTTGGATATCGTCGATCAGCTTATAGATGATGTTGTAGTAGCGAATATCAACGCCCTCTTTTTGGGCCAGGCGTTGTGCCGCGCCATCGGCTTTGACGCTAAAGCCAATCACGACAGCTTCAGAAGCAGCAGCGAGATGCACATCGGTCTCGTTGACGTTACCGATACCCTCATGAATGAGACGAACCTTGATGTTCTCCTCACTCAGTTTGCTCAAGGCGTTTTTCAGTGCCTCGGCAGAACCCTGTACGTCGCACTTCAGCACGATGTTGAGTTCCTTGACCTTGCCCTCTTGCATCTGTGTATACAGCGTGTCAAGACTGACCTGACCAAGTGGAGTACTCTCGTTCTTGCGCTTCTCAGCTTCTACTTGCGCACGTTGCTTCGCGGTCTTCTCGTCAGCCGTCACCTCAAGCTGATCGCCCGCTTGTGGCACTTCCGGCAAGCCTATGATGCTGACCGGTGTACTAGGTGCTGCCTTTTGAATACGCTTGCCACGGTCATTAAACATGGCGCGTACCTTGCCAGCGATAGCACCAACGAGAATGTTATCTCCCATCTTGAGTGTACCCTGCTGTACAAGCACGGTTGCAGTTGGACCGGAATTCTTCTCCAGACGTGCCTCGATGATGACGCCTGTGGCGAGACGATTGGGGTTCGCTTTGATGTCCTGAATTTCGGCGACCAGCAGAATGTAGTCAAGCAGTTCGTCGATACCCTCACCTTTGCGTGCCGAGACGGGTACACAGATGATGTCACCGCCGTATTCCTCGATCACCACGCCCATTTCGGCGAGTTGCTGTTTGACGCGATCAGGATTGGCGTTGGCCTTGTCGATCTTGTTCAGCGCGATGATGATCGGCACCTTCGCGGCCTGTGCATGTGAGATGGCCTCACGTGTTTGTGGCATCACACCGTCGTCTGCCGCGACCACAATAATGACAATGTGTGTCACCTGAGCACCGCGCGCGCGCATCGCTGTAAACGCTTCGTGACCAGGAGTGTCAAGGAACGTGATCTTCTTGCCGTTGACCTCGACCTGATAGGCACCGATGTGCTGTGTGATACCGCCAGCCTCGCCTGCCGCAACCTTTGTCTTGCGAATTGTATCAAGCAGTGAGGTTTTGCCGTGGTCGACGTGTCCCATGATCGTCACCACAGGCGGAATCACGACCGTACCGCTATCATCACGGGATGCTATCATCGCTTCATTAGCCGAAATTGTTGTACCCTGTGTGCCTGTTGTTGGGGCAACCTCGCTTGGACTTGGCTCGAAACCTAGCTCCTTCGCGACGGTCGCGGCCTTCTCATACTCGATGACCTGATTGATGTTAGCGAAGATTTTATTGCTGATAAGGACCTTGATGACTTCGTTTGGCGTTGCTTTAAGCTGGTCGGCAAGGTCCTTCACCATGATTTGTGGTGGCAGAGCAATCGGGCCTGTTACCTTTTCTTTGACTGCTGGCGCGCGACGCTCTTGTGGTCGTTGCGCTGGTGTGCCTGGGCGGCCACCGTTAGAGCCTGGACGCCCATGTCCACCCTGTCCATGACCATTACCGTTATTACCATAAGCAGGGCGCGTACCATTTGGGGCAGAACCGCCTGGACGCCCACCATTTCGTTGCGGCTGCGTTGTTGGTGGATACGTGGTACCACTTTGATTTACTGGCCGTGGCGAATAGTTACCCTGTTGCCGTTGTCCCTGTGGAGTAGGATTATTGCCCAGACGCTGTGGGTACGGGTTGGAACCAGCAGGGCGTTGCTGCATTGGTGCTCCACCTTGCCGTTGCTGTTGCGGCCCGTTTGCACGTTGCTGCATCTGTGGGTTGTTTGGCCTCTGTCCTCCGTCAGGACGCGGCCCTTGCGGAAAATTGGGGCGTGGTTGCGTTTGACCGCCTTCAAAGCGAGGGCGCTGTCCGTTCTCTGTACGCTGCCCCGAGGGAGCGTTGTTGGGACGCGGCCCCTGTGTATAATTTTGATTTTGGCGAAGAGGAGGACGCGCTTGCGTGGAACTCTCTTCCGTACGTTGTGTTCCTGTTGAGTCAGTAGATGTAGGAATATTTGGTCCATTCTGTGTTGCCGGAGCACTGGTTGTTGTATTTGCGGGAGGGGATGTTCGACGCCGTACTGGTTGTTGCGCACTCGAATCCTGACCGGCAGACGTGGCACTTTCTGTTCTTGGACGTGCGGGCGTTCTAGGTTTACTCTGTTTCGCCTGCTCCGTTCCTTCTGGTAATTCGTTTGTGTCTTTCATGAAAAGACCCCCTTCTATCGAGAAATGCGCCATACATGGCGACAAAACGGAAATCTCTTCACAGCCACAAAAAAGGTCTGTCGCCTACCCTTCACATTCAAAACAGGGAATAGGGGACAGAACCTCGTTGGTGCAGTTTCAGGTATGTATCGTCTGCGCTCTCCGGCGTAGTGGCTATGGACTATATATTCATAGCTAATGCTCCGCTATCAATCGCTACCTGGTCCTGTAGACGAGGGGCTGTGTCTCTCTCAAGAGTAGAGATAAAATGACGCATAAATTTCTATATGAATGCTTTTCCGCTTTTCAAGGCGTAAAGAAGTGACAATGATACTATCTAGTATAGTACAGTTCGGGTATCCTTGCAACTACTATCCTGGTAGACGTGCGAGGGAGCATGACAGGAATAAGCACAGTCACTAC
>CAXTUE010000407.1:0-4828 GCA_964247355.1 uncultured Ktedonobacteraceae bacterium
GAGTATGCACGTACCGGCAATCCGACACGAACTGCACTCGAAGCAAACATTGCCGCACTTGAGAACGGTACTCACGGTCTTGCCTTCGCAAGTGGTATGGCGGCTGAAAGCACAGTTCTCAGCCTCCTAAGCTCTGGCGACCATATGATCTCCTGCGATGATTTATATGGTGGTTCGTACCGCATTTTTGAACGCATCATGCGCCGCTATAATATCGAGACAAGCTATGCCACTGCGGGCAACGTCGCGGATTATGAAAAAGCTATTCGCCCCAATACAAAGCTTATCTGGTTAGAGACACCTACCAATCCACTTTTGCGTCTGGTCGATATTCGCGCGGTTGCGGAAGTGGCACATCGCCACAATCTGCTACTCGTCGTCGACAACACCTTCTCAAGCCCATACTTCCAGCAACCGCTTGAGTTAGGCGCGGACATCGTACTGCATAGCACGACAAAATATATCAATGGACATAGCGATGTGATTGGTGGCGCGGTTGTCACAAGCAACGATGAAGTATATGAGTTGCTGAAGTTTCACCAGAACGCTGCTGGCGCAGTCCCCGGTCCCTTCGACGTGTGGCTAACAATGCGTGGCATCAAGACGCTTGCGGTCCGTATGCGTCAGCACGAGGAAAACGCCCATTCCGTGGCGCGCTTCCTCACTGAACACAAACGTGTAGAGAAAGTGTACTATCCGGGCCTGTCGTCGCATCCAGATCACGAGCTAGCAAAACGTCAAATGAGTGGCTTTGGCGGCATGGTCTCGTTCCAGTTTAAGGGAACCCTTGCGGACGTAGAGCAGGTGGTGCGCCGCTTCAAAGTCTTCACCTTCGCCGAGAGCCTTGGTGGTGTCGAGTCGCTGGTATGCCATCCCGCGACCATGACTCACGGTTCCATTCCTAAAGATATTCGCGAGGCACGTGGTCTGGGCGATACCCTACTGCGCCTCTCTGTTGGTATCGAGGATATCGAGGACATCCTGATCGACCTTGAACAGGCTTTAGCTTAAAACAATTCATAAGCCAAAAGATTGTAGCATCATAGAACAGTACGCTGTTCTATGATGCTACAATCTTTTGGCTCAATTCGTTACTTTTTGCTAGACAAACCGATGTATAATACAAGAGAAATCTATGCTTAACTTTATATTATATCATTTTATCGCTATCTGTCCTATGAACACATTATCCTAATGAGAGGCCCTTTTTACAATGAAACATTCCGCCTTTCCTGCTACAATAAGCGTACGTCGGTGGCTCGCACTTACAATACTGCTACTGGCACTGACATTAAGTGCTTGCGGCGCCGATCCTCAGACGCAACAGCAATCAAGTACAAATAAAGCATCGCTTGATGCAGCGATTACTCACGCTAAAGACATTGGTGTGCCAGACACAATGTTACAGCCTATCGTCAGTCAAGAGGCGCAACTCACCACAACGAATGCACCCATCACCCTGTTTAGCGATTCGTCCGCAAACGACTACTATACGCATCTCGCGCAACGCTATCATATGCTCACAATTCAGGTGAACGGCCTGATGACGCAAGCAACGCAACAGTCTGATTTTCAATCGACGCTTGACCTACAAGCATTTGAGAGTATATTAGCGCAGCGTCAAGGACAAGGCTTCGTCGAGGCAAAAGTGTTCGCCGATCAACTGACGCAGGATCAAAAATTACAGGCAAAGGCACAATATCCGAAGGACTACCTCGCCGTCAGCGCAAACGCGAAACGCTCTACACAAGCTCTACGCTTGATGGGGCCTGCCTTCGATAAGCTTACAACGTTAAAAAATATCATCAAGCAACTGCAATCCTCGCACCTTGATGTCACAGCTTTAAATCAGGAATATACATTCGACATTGATCAGTTTCGCGCCGCAACCGGTCCAGAGAATTTTACAAGCATCATCGACCAGCTAAACGCACAGTTACAGGGAACGACAACATTCTCAACGCAAGCCATTCCTTACGTTGGTGCGGCAAAGCTGAAGCAGTTTGGCAGCAATATCGATCAGATGAAGCAGTATGGCCTGGATGTCAGTAACTATCAGAAAATGCTTACTAGCGACCAGACAGCTCTCAATACAGCAAAATCTCTTAGCGATTACCTGAAAGTATCGGCTAGGATTGACACCGATGTTGCCTCTATCCAAACACCTCTGATCAAAGGGCAAGCAACCTATCTACCGAACCAGTTTCATCAAGAGGTAACAACATGGGGCAATGCTCATTTGTACCATAACGCCTTTGATGGCAAAAACTATACGCAGGACTACGAGTACGATCAGGCCGAAGGCTTTGGTTCCGATGCCGATACAGCAGTCCAATCTGCTCAGACACCCGACGACTATCAGGCCGCGATTGACCTTATCAACAATGATATGATGCATCTTAAAGCAATGGAAGCGGACTACCTTGATAAGACATCTTGGAGCCAATCGCATGCTACCGATGTGCAACTGATGCAACACTACGGCGTCGCAACGGGCCAGACTGTTGTGGTATCACTTATCGAGCAAACCCTACGCTTCTATCAGGACGGCAAGCTTTCACAAGCATACCAGATCACATCTGGCCAGTTTGACAAGCCATCACCTCCGGGCTTCTGGCATGTGTTTGACCGCGAATCACCCACGAAGTTCAAATCCAGTGAACCAAAGGGGTCTGCGTTCTGGTATCCAGATACCAAGATCAACTACGCTATGGAATATCACGACGGTGGCTATTTCATGCACGATAGCTGGTGGCGCATGAACTACGGCGTCGGCACCAACTACCCGCACTACGACACCGGAGGCGATCAGTCGTTCGCCGGTACCGGTAGCCATGGTTGTATCAACATGCGTGAAGACCAGATCGCATGGCTCTACGCACACACTGGCTACGGCATGGCCGTGATCATTTATTAATGTCAAATCACCAGGAACATGATACATGGAGTGCGCGGCATTCCATGTATCATGTTCCTGGTGATTTGACATATCACACTCCTTTTGTTATAATCGTTGAGCACTCAAAGACCGACTGTTCGTCGGCATTTTTATACGTAAAAGCCTGTAGTACGGGCCGAGAGACGTTTCGGGGAGGATCGATACCACATGCCCAATAATGCATCTGCCGAGAAGCGCATGCGCCAGGAACAAAAACGCCGCGCACACAATCGCAGTGTCAAAACAATTGTAAAAACTCAGATCACAAAGGCACGTACCGCCATTACCGCAAAAGCGGTGAACGCGGAAGAGGCCGAAGCTGTCGTACGCGCGGCTGTAAGCGAACTTGATCGCGCCGCCAAAAAAGGTGTTATTCATAAAAACAATGCTGCTCGCCGCAAGTCGCGCTTGATGAAGCAGCTTAACGCAAAATAGGTTTTTGCGTCCATTGCTCTCCGGCCCGTTCTTCGTTCGCCGAGCACTGAGCGCATTAGGAGGATTTTAGGGATGGCTGATAAAGCTGACAATAAGGTTATCACGAAGCCAGCAGGTCACGCGTTGATCGCTGCTGTCGAAAGCGCTCAGTTACGCAAGGATGTCCCAGTGCTTCGTTCCGGTGATACTGTACGCCTGCAAATTAAGGTTGTTGAGGGAACTCGTGAGCGCCTCCAGCCGTTTGAGGGCGTGGTTATGCGTCTGCGCGGCGGTGGCATGAGCCAGAATTTTACCGTGCGCCGCATCACAAATGGCGTTGGTGTTGAACGTACATTTCTCATCAACTCTCCCCGTATTGATAAAATCGAAGTACTGCGTCACGCACGCGTACGTCGCCAGCAACTGTACTACCTGCGTGGCTTGACCGGCAAGGCCGCTCGCTTGAAGGAACTACGTCCTTTAACCGCGAAGCAAGCCGCCGCGAAGGAAGCTGCAAAGGTCGCTAGAGTTGCTAATGCACCAACACCAATTGCGTCAACACCGGCGAGTACACCAACCACAACAAAAGTATCAACACCAGTTGTATCAACACCGGCGAGTACACCAACTACAAGTGCATCAACACCGGTTGTGTCAACGCCTGTTAATACAACACCCACAACCGCACCAGTTGTACCAACGCTCGATACGACAACAACACCCGTCGATACAACATCGACAACGGCAGGCGTGTCCACACCTGTTACGACAACAACACCAGAAGTATCCACAACCGATACGACTCCAACGAATGCTGCCGAATAAAAAATACTCGCCAACATTGGAAGAAGAAATGGCCCTGTATGAACAGGGCCATTCTTATATCGCCGGACTCGACGAAGCTGGTCGCGGTTGCCTCGCTGGTCCTGTAGTTGCCGCCGCCGTCATCCTTTCTCTCGAAGCCGACACACCAGAACGTCTTGCAGGCGTCAACGATTCAAAACAATTGACCGCACAGACGCGCGAACGTCTCTACGAGGTCATTTATCAGCATGCACTCGCCATCGGCATAGGCTTCGGCTCCGTCGAACTCATCGACGAACGCAACATCCTACAAGCCACAAAACAAGCTATGCGCAACGCTCTCGCTCAACTCTCGCCCGCTCCACAAGCTCTATTGCTCGACGCCCTCCTGCTGAAAGACATACCCCTTCCACAACGCTCACTCATCAAAGGCGACTCGCGTAGCCTCTCCATAGCTGCCGCCTCAATCATAGCCAAAGTCACCCGCGACCGCTACATGCTGCAACTCCACGAGCAATACCCCGCCTACGGTTTCGCCCAACACAAAGGCTACGGCACCGCACTGCACCTCGCCGCCCTCCGCGAACACGGCGTCACCCCCCATCACCGTCGAAGTTTCGCACCCGTCCGAGAACGCGCCGAGCAATTGAGCATGTTCACAGACGACAATGT
>CAXTUE010000408.1:0-4821 GCA_964247355.1 uncultured Ktedonobacteraceae bacterium
CCTATTTATGGCCTAATAAGTGGTACACGATTCATATTGGCTACACTGAGCAAGGCGGCTTTCTCAGTGGCTATTGCGATGTTGTTCTACCCAATGATGACTATACGAATACCGCACAAGAACTCATCTATACCGATCTCTATATTGATGTTGTGGTGCGCGAAGATGGCAGCGTCTTCACCAAAGATCACGAGGTTTTTGACCGTGCCGCGCTCCGTTACCCCGTTGTCGAGCAGTCGCGCCCGAAGTCATTCGAGGTGCTCGACTGGCTCGAAGCCCACGCGAAAACCTGGACTGGCCCCTTCTCCGTCATTCCAAAACAGCTTAGTCGCACCGACTTCGAGAACTTAAGCATCGAACAAATACGCGAGACCCTTCATGCTTCCTGAAACACTCCAACATGACCTCTCTAAGCATGGTATCGACACATTCGACGAAATAGCATTGCGGCAAGCCTTAGAGCAGCGTGTCGAAACCTATACGCTCATACGACTCGCCCCGTGGCCCGCCCGACGTTGGAAATGCCAGTACCGTCTCATGCTTGGCGACGCTCTGTATGATGCACAGAGCGTTGCCGAAGCCTATGGAATGGCCTTACTCGCTGTTTTACAGCACACAAGTTGACCAACGAATACATCAACAGTTCTACATTGCCAAACCACTTCCCACTTTATAGGATTTCTACATAGCCTTCTGTTCCATTCACCCGGATTCTCTGTCCGTCATGAATCAGCCTTGTAGCATTTTCTACGTTTACTACTGCCGGTAAACCATATTCACGTGCGATAACTGCCCCGTGGGTCATCAGTCCACCAACTTCGGTGACTAGTCCTTGTATGGAGACAAACAATGGTGTCCAGCTAGGGTCAGTAAATGCGGTGACTAGTATATCTCCATCTTCTAGCTCTGCATCTTCCATGTGTAAGATGACACGTGCTCGCCCCTCTATAACTCCAGAAGAAACAGGGAGACCTACAATAGCTCCGGCTGGGAGATGTTCTCGTTGGTACTTCCCTGCAAGAATTTCTCCATCAGACGTGAGAACACGTGGCGGCGTGAGTTTTTCATAGAATCTGTACTCGTCTTTTCGTTTGTTAATGATGTGGTAATCCAGTGTATGTGTGCGTACGACCTCGCCAAGTTCTTCAAGCGTGAGATAGTAGATATCTTCTTTTGCAGAAAGAACGCCAGCGTGTACGAGTTGTTCAGCTTCTTTCAGTAACGCCTGCTTATACACGAAGTAGCGACTAACCATGCCGTATTTTGGATATTCGCGATACCCGATGAAATTCCGCATAAGACTGATCATTCGTTCTGTCTCGTTGGCTTTTGCTTCGCCATCCGGTAATTGCTTCAATCGCTCTACTACCTCGTGTGCTTTTTTCAAAGCTTCCTGACGCCCTTGCTCAAATTTCCGTTTGCTGGCATGAGGCTCAAAGTTTTTGATGTTACTGAGAATCAGGGGGACAAGTATTGTTGGTTTTTCGCTCCAACGAGTTCTCGTAATGTCGATTTCTCCAACACATCGCATTCCGTACTTGTTAAGAAAGGCAGAGATAGCGTCCCGCGCTTCCCGTCCACCATCAAACTTCAGCAGTTCATCCAAAAAGTTCTCATCTTTTACCCGGTGTAAATACTCAATGACTTCTGGATAAGGGCGAATTACATCCGCGACATCCAGGAGCGCCAGCCCCATTTCAGAAGTGATATTGTTTGGGACAGATTGAGAAAGCGTGTCTGCTACGTTTTTTTCGCCCAACCACTCCATCATGTTTTCATTGAGCCATGATGAAGCGTTTATAGCAGCCATAAACACAGGCGAACTTTGTGGGTTAAAGAGAATCTTTTTTAATTCCTGGATATCTTCCAGGATAAAATCACATACCTGCACTCCTGATTTCGTTTGGATATTTTGTTGTAACGCTTCTATCGATGTTTGACTCCTCATCATCAAGTCAACAACGATTGTCGGATTGTTTCCGGCTTGTGCTTGAATATCCGCAGATGACATACCCTTATGGCTTTTAATGGCACCCAGTTCTGTTTTATCATCTGGTAACGATTTGATAAAATCTCCTCGCTCTATGATGGTCATAAGTGCGTCTTTTATGAGCGGAGCATGTTGTCCCATGACATTTAATACAATTTCTCTACTGACAGGTGAAGCTAGATTATATGTGACATCAACAAACAACCTTCCACCAGCTGTAAACATGGGTCGGCCTGCTGTTAACTGCCAGAAAGAGATTCCCAGTGGTTTCATGGCGTCAGTCATCATTTGTTGATGACCGACAGATATGTACACGTGATTTTCCTGGTCATTGACATCGGGAATGGGGTATAAAGTAGTGATTGGCCGACTCTGGACAATAAAAAATGTCTCATCAACCAGACACCATTCGATATCTTGCGGGCAACCAAAATGAGCTTCGATCTGTCTGCCTATATGTGCAAGGTGTAAAATGTGTTGCTCGGTAAGCGTTTGCGTCTTTTGCTGCTCAGAAGCGATTTGCCGTGTCTCTGTTCCGCCTTCTTTTCGCCCATAGATAGCCAATTCTTTTGTTGCTATCGTCTTCTCGATAACCTTGCCGTTCCGCACTTTATAGCTATCAGCATTCACCATGCCGGAGACCAGAGCCTCACCAAGCCCGTAGCTGGCATCGATGGATACCACCTTCCTGTTAGAAGTGACTGGATCGGCAGTAAACAAAATTCCTGCTACCTGCGCGTAGACCATTTTCTGGATGACCACAGCCAGAAGGACCTTATTGTGGTCGAACCCGTTCTGCATCCGGTACATCACCGCACGGTCCGTAAAGAGCGACGCCCAGCACTTGCTGATGTGCTTGAGAACTGCCTCTTTTCCGATAACGTTCAAATACGTATCATGCTGTCCTGCAAAGGATACCGTTGGCAGATCTTCCGCCGTAGCACTGGAACGCACCGCATAGGCATTGTTCTCACCTAATGTTGTAATAAAATGTGCAACGGCTTCCTCAATTTCCTTTGCAATGACTGTCCCGTCGATGACATTGCGTATCTTTTTACTGACTTCACCAACTCTCTCCCTGTCCTCCACTTTTAAAAGAGAGAGTTGCGCCAGTAGATCATGAAACTCTGGTGTTTGACTGATCGTTCGTGTATATGCTTCAGTAGTAACGCAGAAGCCCTCCGGTACTTGTATCCCATCAATTCGGGACAGTTCTCCCAGGTTCGCGCCTTTCCCCCCGACAACCATGAGTTGTGTTTTGTCAATATCCTGAAAACCAAGCACAAAAGAACTCATACGTTTCACTCCTTTATTATTTAATGTATCATCCAGCCTAACGCGTGTATGTTTTTTCTGGCGCTGCGCTGTTTTTGTGTTCCCAATCTCCCCAGAGGGACGTTAAGTATAGTACAGGAGGGAAAATACATTCCCCTGCTATGCAAAATGTCTTTTAGGAAGAGAAGGGACTCACCTGCATGCTACGTACAATGTGCAAAGGTAAAATTCATCGCGCCACCGTCACACAGGCCAACCTGAATTATATCGGTAGTATCACTATTGACCAGGACCTGCTCGACGCCTCGAATATATATCCATACGAAAAGGTACAGGTTGTCAACATCAACAACGGCTCACGCCTTGAAACTTACACTATCGCTGGTGCACGCGGTTCCGGCGTCATCTGCCTGAATGGTGCTGCGGCCCGCATGACCGCCGAGGGCGATATCGTCATTATCATCAGCTATGGCCAGTATAACGAAGAGGAAGTGCGCGCACTCGTGCCACAGATTGTCTTCGTTGACGAAAACAACCACATCACCGAGAAAAAGGACGTGCCTCTGATCGAAATGCTGCCTGAACTGCCCGGTTCCGAGTTTAGCGAAGTCGAGATGATGTACTCTTAACCTTCGTAGCAATCGTTCATTCGACCCAAATGGTTGAGTGAATCTTTGCTTTCCCCTCTTCCTAACTAACGTTTGATAGTTTACATATCTCCCAGTTCTTTGCCAAAGAAGCCTTAATGTACGATGAATAAACGCAACAAAACAGAAAAAACGATAAAATCACCAAACTTACCAAAGCAGGGACTTGAAAAAGGCTTGCCCGACGACACACTACAAGATTACGCCCACTATACACAGCTTGCGCTCTCGCTTGACGATTTCACAGAGCAAGAGGCACAGCATATCTCCTTTGACCAAATTCTTTTGCAGAGTGTTGTCCTGACGAAGACACGCTTCAAAAAAGTGCAGGTATTGGATTGCCGCCTCCTTGCCTGTGATCTCGCGAATGCTGAGTGGTCTGAGGCTACACTGTCCCGTGTCGAATTGCTCGGTTGTCACCTAACTGGCTTTCAATGTAGCGAGGGACTATTTCAAGATGTGCTTTTCAAAGAATGTCGGGGCAGCTTCGCACAGTTCGCGCTTACAAAGTTCAAAAGTGTGCGCTTTGAAGACTGCGATTTGAGCGAAGCAAACTTTTATGAAGCCGATCTCTCAGGTGTGACGTTCCTGAACTGCGACCTGCGGCAAGCAGATTTTGCCAGAGCGAAGCTTGTCGGCGCGGATTTACGAGGCTCCAAGATTGACGGTATGCGTATTGGCCCTGATGAACTCAAGGGGGCGACAATTGATCCGACGCAAGCGGTGGCGTTTGTGCGAGGAATGGGGATTAAGGTGGAGATACTATAATTTTATCAAGTGTGTATCAGGTATAGGCAATAAATTGCCCAACCAAAGCGAAGGCTATACTTCTGGTCCCTACCACAGTCAGAGGCTGTGGTAGGGACCAGATTATGCTCTTTTACAAAACACTCTGGATATGCTCAAGGG
>CAXTUE010000409.1:0-4818 GCA_964247355.1 uncultured Ktedonobacteraceae bacterium
GCAGCAGTGTTAAGAGGTTCGCCGCACTCATCACAAAAAGCTGAGCCATCGGGATTCACATGTCCCAAAGAACATACTACTGACATTCTAATCTATCCTTCCTTAAATGAATATATGTACTAAATTTTGTATCTGTTTTGTGCTTCTCTCACGGACGCCCACAAGAGGCATCCCTACTATACATGACGAATGTGATATCCTGCTTAGCAGTTATAGTAGGGATGCCTCTTGTGGGCGTCCGTTAACTACTACGGAATGATATCGTCCAGGCGTTGCGTAAGTTTGCGTGTCTTGTTGCCAATCGACTTCACCTGGTCCTGTGAAATTTGCTGGCCCTGATTAATCTGCTCGATTGCGGCCTGCGTTTCGGGGTCGAGTACACGCGTCACGTTGGGGGCGAGTTTTGTTGTTGCTTTGCCTGTACGTTTGTACTCATCCAGTACCCGTGTCACGAGACGGTTAGCATTGGCTTTTTCCGCGAAATTCATAACCGTGGCGTTGACCTGTGCGGCCTCGTTCGCATCGGCGGTGAAGGTGACTTTTACATCTTCACGAATACGCTCGCCCACGATGCCCGCTACTGGTACATCGTACGAAAGCTCGGCCTGTGCAATACGGAAGAGACCGGCGGGTCGTGGGTCGATCATCAACTCCACAAGGACCGACTGCGCATTGTCCTTTTCCAGGTCGCCAAGTGAAATGACTACCTGACGGTCGGACAGGCCCGACTCAACGTCTCGAATCAGCGGCAAAACCTTGACCGCCTTGCGTGGCGTGACACCTGCGGGCAGGCGTAGTGTCAGTGTCGCGTTACGTACCGCAACCGCGACTGCGCTCTGTAGCTGCTGCTGGAAAAGCGTCATGGCATCTGAGGGATTTCTGATAAATTCAGCAGGTTGACCACCACTTAATTGTCCAATGTCGTCAAGCAAGCTCTCATCCCAGTCAGAGCCGATGCCCAAGGTGTTGATGACGATATTGGCGGCGGCGGCATCGCGTGCCAGTTGCCGACAACGGTCAGTGTCACCATAGGTGACGCCATCGGTCAACAGAATCATGCGGTTGATGGCGTTGGGAATGTTCCAACGGCGCAACTCGCCGAGTCCCTGAATCATACCGAGCGACATCGTGGTGCCGCCTGCATCCGGTATGCGGTCAATCGCGGCCTTCATTCCTGTCGGGTCGTTGGCTGGCATCGAGGGAATAATCACCTGCGCGGTGTCGTCAAAGATTACCACCGAGATGTAGTCGCTCGGCTCCAGACGGTCAATCACCATCTTTACCGCTTCTTTGACGTTCTTGAGTTTCGCACCCCTCATGGAACCTGAGTGGTCGAGTACAAGCGCGAAGTTCAGTGGCATACGTACCTGTGCCATCATCGCTGTTGGTTTGGCCTCTAAGAGCACATATGCAATCTGGCTTCCACCAGTAACTGGCATGAAATCTTTTCCTAGCTGATGTGCTAGTGTTACCTCTCCGGGCATAGTAGTTCTGGCTCCTTTCGCTTCGGTTGGCCCTAGTATATCATATTAACGCACGAACGCGACGATGGCACTCACATTATCCTCGCCGCCATTCGCATTTGCGGCCTCGATCAACTGTGTACACGCCATCTGTGGATCGTGCGCATTTTTCAAAATGTCTGTTATCTGCGGGTTACGCACCATCTCCCATAGACCATCTGAACAACTCAGTAGAATGTCGCCAGGGAGCAGTTGCTGTTTGAAATCATCAACCTGCACATTCATCTTGTCGCCCAGACTACGGAAAATCTGGCTACGTTGCGGATGCGTGTATACATCGTCTGGCTCGATCAGTCCACCTGCTAACAACTGTGCCACTAACGAATGGTCATTGGTCAGTTGATACAGCGTATCCTCGCGCAACATGTAGGTGCGACTGTCGCCCACATTGATAATAAACGCAGAGTCGCCGACAATCATAAAGCCTGTAAGCGTCGATCCCATATCAGTCTTGTCATGCTGGTTCGTCTGTACAAGCACGTTGTTTGCCTCTTCGACGGCACCTTTGAGCACACCTATCAATGCATCCTCTTCCATAGGTGAAACGGATGCCGTTAGCCCGCCGCTCTTCTCGGTCTCTAATGGCGGTAAGAGCAGCTCGCGCACCACTTTATCGGCGATAACGTTGATTGCCATGCGACTGGCACCCTGACCGTTGTCGTGTCCACCCATACCATCGGCTATAATAAACACGCCAACGGGCGTTGCCATAGATTCGTGTACGCGCTGGAATTGCAACACAAGGGTACTGTCCTCGTTTGGTTCGCTCCGACGCACATTGCCTGCGTCGGAGTCGCCCGCCGCTACTATATGTACGCCGTTGGGAAAGGCGAGTTGCGCTGCATGCTGTTGCTCAATCACATAGGTTTTGCCCGCGTCGACAAATGTGTTGGCAATCGTACCCTGCAACACATGCGCATCGTTGTTCCCGCTTGTTGTCGCGACATACTCGTGCATCAGGTAGGTGGCATTGAGTAATTCCGCTCCACAATCAATACAGAACTCGTCGCCCACTGCGTTCTCCTTCGAGCCACAGTTCCAGCACTGCTGATAGCCCTGACGATCTGTCACCGCATAGACATGCTCTTGCTCGTCCGCTTGCACCACCTGCGTGATTTCATAACGTCCCGCTACAAGCGTACCGACCGCAAGGGTGTTTGACGATGTAGCACTCGCGGGAATCAGCTCTACCTGCGCTCCTGTCTGAGACGCTGTGTCACCTGTAGAGACCGGTGTATCGAGTCCCCCTTCGTTAATAGCGTCGGTCGCTGGTGAAGCAGGAGTGGATACACCAGCCCCTACGGACTTCGGTTGTCCCTCATTCTGTTGTGCTACAGCAACATCTGCATCAGGTGGCGTTACAGATGCAGGCGGTGCGACAGCCTGTTCTGCGTATGCGGATACACTTGGGTTTTCACCCGATGCGACTAGCTGATCTTCAGATGGTGGTGGTGGTGGAATTTGCATAGGTTTCCCTTCTACTACGTCTCCATTTTGTGACATTGTTCCTGCTGGCGTCGTCGCAACCTCTGTCTGCACATTATTAGAGGAAGCGATCTGCTCTTTAGATTGTTGTTGCGCACTCGCATAGAGTGGAGGCTGCTCGTTACTACTGGATAGTGATGAATGAGTCTCGGCCTCCGCAGAATGTGTTACGTCAGCACCCGTAGAAACATGCCCTGCCTCTTGTTGCCAACGACGTGCCTGAAACGCGACCATATCCTGTGGCGAGAGTATCTGTGTTGGCGCAAGACTGATGTCATCTTCAGGTAGCGTTGTGTCTTGTGCAGACGACTGCACAGGCATGGCTGTTTGTGGTTGCACTACAACCTCCACTGTTTGCGACTCTTGAGGTGTGCCCTCACTACTACCACTTGCAGGTGATACCTCATGAACACTACTTGTAGATGCAGCAGGAGGAACCATTGCGTTTTGGCTATCAGTTCCTTGCGTGGTAGCAGCTTGGCTTGCGGCAAAGTCCTCTGCTGTAAACGAGTAGCCGCAAACCTTACAAAACTTCGCATTGTCTCGATTGTGTGTATGACACTTGGGACAGAGCATCGCTGCCCTCCTTCAATTTGTTATAGTTGTTTTTGTAGTCTGAGGGCTTCCACATTGGTTGGGTCGCGCTGGAGCGTCTCATTGACCAATTGCCGTGCCTCGCCTTTTTTGTTTAATTTGAGATAACAGGTCGCCATTGCACTATAGACATCAGACACATAGGGGCTGAGCTGGCGCGCCTGCTCCAATGCGCTTAAGCCTAGATTCCATTCGCGTTGCTTCATATGGGCACGTCCCAGTTCGTACCAGCCCTCCCACAACATCGGGTCCTCTTGCGTCGCCTGTCGCAACGTGCTGACTGCTGCTGTATTCTGCTTTGTCTCGATGTACAGTCTGCCAATCGCTATCAATAGTAACGTATGCTTCGGGTTGATTTTCAGACCATCCAGGAAACGTGCCTCTGCCTCGCGATTGTAGCCCTGATCCATTGCCAATAAACCAAGCTGATAGTAGATCGCGGGGTCCTGCGGTGTGAGTGCCAATGCTTTCTTAAATTCATTCGTCGCTTGCGAGTACAGTCCTAAATCGCGATAGCATAGACCTAGTTGAAAGTGGACATCGACCGCATCAGACCTGAGACGAAGTGCTTCCTCAAATTGTTCTGCTGCAAGCTTCATATTCTCAGTGAAGAGTCGCGTATTCGTCTCTTTCACCGATTGCCCATACTGACGATACGCGCGACCAAGATTATAGAGTACATCGTAGGACGAACCCCCTAGTCGCTGCGCCTCGCGAAACTGCTGAATTGATCCGACATAATTCTTTTGCGAGAGCAGTTGCAGTGCGGAGCGATAAGCTACATTGGGATCGTTGTTCGTGGCGGGTACGGCTGTTGGAACAGGGCGGGCTTGTATTGGTCTCGCTTGAATAGGTGCTCGCCCGTTTGAGGAATTCGTTGTTTGCGCGGGCCTCGGCTGAATTGGAGCCGGACGCGGTTGTATTGGACTTTGTACAGGGCGCGGCTGAATTGGGGCACGGCGTTGTTGAGTTCGTGCTACCTGCGTTGGCGCGGCAGTTACACCCTGTACAAGCGGCTGCCCGTCGCGTTTGCAAAACTTGGCCCCCGGACGATTATGAAAACCACACTTTGGACAGATCAAGCCGTTTGCCGCATTAGTCGCCATCATCAGCGTCGCGTTTGGTGAGGCAACGGCGGGAATAGCAATAGTCTGTGCCGCGCCACTAGTAGGCGAGCAATGCTGTAACGCCACACGCATCTCCTCAGCACTCTGGA
>CAXTUE010000410.1:0-4795 GCA_964247355.1 uncultured Ktedonobacteraceae bacterium
CGCATTCATCACGTCCGTCTCCCGATGTGAGAGGTCAAAGACGGACGTGATGAATGCGGTCCCTACCTCTACGCCTACCCGCATTACTTCGTTTAAGAGCATTATCCCGTTCTTGTTGACAATCGAAACGCCAGCAGGACAGGATACATTGGTCCCTACATTCCCTCCAACGTCAGCTTCATCTCGTTCACAGCATGTTGCGCATCATAGCTCACCGCGATATGCATAATGCGTCCTGCTGCTTGTTGCCCGCTTCCCTGTGGAGCGATACTATCTTTGAGCGTAATGCAATCCAACAATTGTAAGGCTGGATTCGGTGGAAGAGTGACGGTATGCAGAATACTGGAACGTACCTCTTGCGCGAGAAGAAAGGCCGCCTTCTGACTACATTGTGCCGCAGTTGTCAGTTTGGGGTCCACGTGATGTAACAAGCGTTCGACGCCCACCATATGCATGTGCGCATCGTCATAGGCTTCTGCAGTTGTCAACGCACCAGCTATTCCAGCGAGTGGCGGTTTGCCAGTTACGACGATGTGATTTGCACGGGCATCTTCGCTCCCAAACTGGACAGACTCAATCTCAGGTTGGTAGCTCCAGACAGATGCATCACTGGTAGAGAGTTCGCGAAACTGCACAACCTCGTCCTGGTCTAAGTTATGTGGAATAGAACTCATCAGTAATCTTTATTACAGCCTTAGAAACCTGGGAGAAAACGTGCACGTATACGATCTCAGACTGCTTTATGTGTTCCTTACCTCCTTCCTCCATTACGGCTTGGAAAACTACGTTCGCAGTTCTCCTTAATGCGGTTTGTCTTAAAGGACCATGAGGGTATCAGAGAAGGAACTGCCTGTGTCTCCTAAAAGCTCTTTAGATAGAGGCTAGGAAAGAGGAATGTGGAAGACAATAACTTTACTCCCTCTCCTGAAAATAGCCCATTTTCATTGCTGGTGGTGAACACTAGTTCATGGGCGACTCCTCTGAAAGATGGAAGTAGCAAAGAAAGATTTGTCGTGATGCTGTACGTACTTCTTGAATATGTATGGCAATACTCCTCCAGGCAATAAGGGGTACATAACGACTTATGGTGAAGTATTTAGCATAGAGAATCCGAGCATGTGACACCTCATGACTTGCCGACCTGCTACGTCGTCTATTAATGATCTTCCCGCTTATGACGAACAGTCTAAAGCAACTCAACTTCTCTATGGCAACATGCTACACTCACATGCTACAATTTGGGGCGAATGTTTAAATCTGTACAAGAAACCATGAGCATCCTCATGATCTTTCTGAAGTATATGTAGGAAAAGCTACGCACCAAGTATTTACAGCAGCCTTCTAGGGAGATTTGAGCAAGTAAAGTTATGTGTAGAGGCCAGCAGTACTGTTGTTCATACATTTCTCTCATAAAGCTTGACGCTATTTTGTTGTTTAAGTATACTGTAAACAATAAAGTGTAACTTTATTGTTTACAGTTTCTGAGGGCAGCAGTGAGTACATCCAATGAGAACATTGACCGCGTTACTATCGGGAAGCTTGCCGGTGAAGCTGGGATGCCTCCATCGACTGTGCGTTATTATGTGAAAGAGGGACTCCTCCGGGTAGCTGACCATACGCCTGGAGGATTTTTTCTCTTTGATCGGACCGCCACCCTTCAGCGCATTGAGCGTATTCGGAGTCTGAAAGCGCAACGATTGACACTTGCAGAGATACGTGAGCAGTTGCTTAATGAAACAGCGTGAGCACATGAGAACACCTTTCTTTATTTTTTGTTGTATTATAGAGTAGAGGATAGTATGGTCATTGCGGTAGAGCAGGCTGGAACAGAAAATACACGTTCAAAGCACCGAACGAAGCGACCTGAATTTGATTTACCTCGAGCGAGAGGTGATAGTCTCGAACTTCCCCCTCTTGTGAAGGAGACTTCTGCTCCTCTTGAGAATAATTACCCCACCGTAGTAGATCTCTTCTGTGGCGCAGGTGGGATGAGCCTTGGTTTTGAGTCCGCTGGCTTTCGTACCATTCTCGGCGTTGATTTTGATCGCCGAGCTAATCAGACATTTGCTGCCAATATCCGGGCACGAGGGGTTGTACACGATTTAAACAATGTCACCGATTTTCGTGTGTTTTTCGCTGAGCATGGTGTTCATCAGGTGACTGGCATTATTGGAGGTCCTCCCTGTCAGGGCTTTAGCCGTGTAGGAAAAGGACGCATTCGCCACCGGGATCGGCTGAAAGGCCACCAGGAACCGCAACGAGATCCCCGTAACCATCTGTATCAACAATTTCTCGCAGCCGTTGCAGCTCTGCGTCCCCTCTTTTTTGTCATGGAGAATGTTCCCGATCTTGCCTCATATGAAGACGATGATGGTGAGCTTCTGGCTGACCGGATTCAGGAAGAATTTGAGCATCTCGGTTATGCTGTTGATCGAAGAGTTCTGCGCGCTTCCGATTTTGGCGTTCCACAAAATCGGAAGCGGCTCTTTTTCGTTGGCTTTCATCATTCGCTGGGGAAGCTCTTTTACTGGCCCGATCAAGATGCAGCAAGAACGCTGTATGGTGTGCAATCCCTTCGTACTGCTATTGGTGATCTTCCTGTTGTTGCTGACGGGCACCTGACTCGATGCATCCCATATGAAGGCACCCCAGAGAGCTGGTTACATCGCTGGTATCGCGGATCAATGCCAGAAGGTCTGGAAACTTTGCTCTTCGACCACCTGACACGACCACATCGTGAGGACGACAAAAAAGTCTTTCGCGGGATGCATGAAGGCCAACGCTATGTTGACATTGAGGAGGCGGATCGTCGGTATCGATCAGATATTTTCCGTGATAAGTATCGGAAATTGATCTGGGATGCGCCTTCGTGGACGCTCACCGCTCACATTCGTCGCGATAGCTACCGCTACATTCACCCACAGATGGAGCCACCCCGGACGCTCTCTTTGCGTGAAGCAGCGCGGATACAGAGCTTTCCCGACCACTGGCGTTTCTGCGGTCATCGCTCCAGTGCATTTGCACAAATTGGTAACGCCGTTCCTCCATTGCTCTCTCGAGCCCTGGCTCGATGCATTCATGTGCAGCTGTTTGGAGGTCAGGATATGCCTGACCCACTCGTCCATCTGTGACCAAGCGTATCCAGAAAGCTTTCACTTCATCCTTTACCTGGAAGGTTTGTTAACGATCATGATGAGAGAGCCTGACTCTGAAATGACAGAGGCTATTGAGTTTCATGGTCACCGTCTTGCTATTCATCCATTTCATATGCACCTTCGCGCCTGGGCCAGGAAAACAAACGCCTGTTCCCCTGGCGTGTGACAGAGAATGCCTATCCCATTTTAATTGCCGAACTGATGCTTCGCCGCACGCAGGCCAGACAGGTTGTTCCTGTCTATCAGCAGTTTCTTCGACAGTACCCTGATGTTCAGATGCTGGCAGAGGCACCTGTAGAAGAGATTGCTCACCTTCTCTTTCCACTTGGCCTCGCCTGGCGCGTTCCAGCCTTTCAACAGGTTACACAGGTCATCGTCACTGATCATCATGGACACATTCCTCCCCGGTATGAAACGCTTCTCACGCTTCCAGGTATTGGTGACTACGTTGCCAGTGCCATCTGCTGTTTTGCCTTTGGGCAGGCCATTCCAATTATTGATACGAATACGGTACGTGTGACTGGCCGACTCTTTGGTGTCATAACGCATGCTGAGTCTCGAAGAAAAGCTACTATTCGCCACCTGCTCCATAATCTCCTGGATAGAGAGAACCCCCAGCCCTATAACTATTCTCTTCTAGACCTCGCTGCACTCATCTGTGTTCCTGCTCATCCTCGTTGTACAATCTGTCCACTTGTTCAAGCGTGTGTAACAGGACAGCAGTTTACAGTACAACACACCTAGATGAATTGCATTAAAACAGGTATAATGCATATATGTGAACTCAGGTGTACCATTTCTCTTACCCTCTGCTCTTAGAAAGAGCAGTACTGGAACATGATGCTCTAGAAAGAGGTATTCATGGCTGAACGCGATTATATGATTATCGGCCTGGTAAAGGAAGTCCTGGGACCACGCGAGGGACCCAATGAAGTTCTTCCGTCTGAACGGGATCCACGTAACGAGTATATTACGGGAGTTCTGGCTCCGGAGCTACCAGAACGCGATGCAGAAAACGCTCTTGATGCTGACAGTGATGAGGTAGCTATCGAGGACACTTCTGATGACGAAGATCAGGGAGCAGAAGGTGTTATTATCGCGCCTCCCAGTGCCTTCTCCCCGGCACTTGACCCTAAATCTCAACCTCGTACTATTGGTGTCTCATTTGTTATTTTCGCGGTCAACGGAAAACCAGCTATTGACATCTGCACTACCTGGGCACGCTATCTGTTGACTGACCAGGGAAGCTTGCAACGACATCCACAGGGAAAAATCCTCGACGCTCAGGCAGTAGACGCTGCCTTTGATCAGTCCATTGGAGATGATGTTGGTCTTTCACTACGGGCGCGTAGACAGGACGACGGCTCCTACCGCGTCTCCCTGTATCTTGTCAATCTACGCATTATCCCAAAAGGGAAAAAACCGACAACATCAGACTTTGTCTTTCAGCCACAGATTCGTGTACATTGTGCTCATGGAAACCTCCGTTCTGTAGATATTGTTCCATCACAGGCGCTGAAGGACCCGCTTTCCACTGAGGACATGGAACTTGCTATGCTCTATAGAAATCGTATGGCTCTTGCTCGCGGACACCTCTGCAGTGCAATGTGGAAAGATATTGATCCAGAACGCCCTCATAC
>CAXTUE010000411.1:0-4792 GCA_964247355.1 uncultured Ktedonobacteraceae bacterium
CCCTGTCGTCGGCGGGGTGACTTTTTTATCCGCCATCCACTGGCAATTCATTACCTATGTGCTTAGCAGTATACTTAATAGTGAGAAAATGTCTTTATCAAGTTTATAACGCGAGGTCGCCTGTGCGCCGTATGGGAAGGCGGTCTGAGGGTTTGGGGATGTAATGTGGATATTTGCGCTCGACGCGCCACTGCATACGGCGTAGTTTGGCCTCAATAAATTCGAGTGAGAGTCGATGATAAATTTCTTCCCATTGATCGAGAACTTGAGTGCGGTCGTGTTTCGCGATAATTTGCAAGCTTTCGGCACCCATGCGTGTGCGTAACTCAATATCCGCAATGAGCACATCCATGTAATGGGCCATCTGGCTGCTGTCTCCTCCTTTAAAGAGGAAACCGTTTTTGTTATGATGTACAAGTTCAGGTAAGGCGTAGGCGTTTGCGGCAACCACGGGCAGGGCACAGGCCATTGCCTCCATAGTGGCAAGACTCTGTAAATCAGCTTCGGACGGAATAACGAAAATGTCCGAGGAGCGCCGGAGTGCAAGCAGCTCGGCATCACGAACATAGCCGAGGAAGCTAATACGGTCCTCGATATGCAGGGCGGCAACTTGCGCGCGTAACTCTTGCTCGGCTGGTCCTGTACTGACAAGGGCCACATGCGCGTTACTGGACATTTTCGCCACGGCATCGATCAGCACGTTGACGCGTTTCTCCTCGCTCAAACGGTTGACATGAAGAATGAGCGGCTTATCTTCTGGTAAGTGAAAGCGTTTGCGAATAGCGGGATCGGGTGGACCTGGAGTAAATTTGGTCAGGTCTATGCCGTTGGAAATAGCCTTCGCCGGTGCATGGAGGCCATGATCGTAGAGCAGTTTCAGGGCGGTCATTGTTGGCGCGGTCACATACTCACAACGGTTACAAAAATTGACCAGATAGGAATAGGTGACATTGCTGAAATGCTTGCCAATAAGAGGATCAGAGGTCAGGGAACGGCTCATATTGATAGGAAGATAGTGATTCGTAGCGATAACAGGTTTGCGTAGGCCACCAGCCACGATTTGCGCGATATTGCCAAGTACTGCGGGCGAGTGAATGTGAATAATATCGGGTTCGCTTTTTTTGAGCAGGCTACGCATTGGCATAATTGGCAGGAAGGGGATGCGTAACTCTTTATACGCGGGCCATTCAAACGAGGAGTAGCGATAGACACGCACACCTTGTTCGAGGCGACGCGCATCACGCATGCCATAGCTGGGAGCCGCGACCCACACCGAATGGCCGCGCTGTACAAGGTCGACGGAGAGGTCATGCGTCACGGTCGGAACGCCACCAATCATGGGCGGGTATTGATCGGTCACGATCATAATATGCATGGCTATCGCTCACTTCTAAAATGTTTATATCTTGTACACGCTCCTGTAGGGACCGATTTATCATGTCCTTGTTGGCGGTTGCCATTGCCAGGAGGACGTGATAAATCGGTCCCTACAGGAACGGAATGTTATGACTCTGCGGGAGTCTCGGCGGCAGCCTCTGTCTGGGCGGGAGCTTCGGCGGCAGTTTCAACAGCAGCATTTGCTTCCGCAACCTCGGCGCGCGTCGAGGCAACCTTGGCGATAGGCTCATCAGCTTCTGTGAGCAAAGTGAAGCCCTGTGGCAATTTTACGTCGCGAGCATGAAGTGTACCATCGATCTCTGTGAGCGACGAGATATCGACATCTACGTTATCGACAATATCGGACGCCAAACACTCGACCTCCAAAGTTTCAACGAGGTGAAGCAGGACGCCACCATCGTTCTTGACGGCTGGCGATTCACCGATAAAGTTCAACGGCAACTTCATGGTCATGCGCTCGGTCAGGCTCACACGCGCGAAGTCCACATGAATGATCTTGCCGGACTTGGGGGCGTGTTCAACGTGACGGATGAGGGCCGTTTGTGTGGTGGCATCGGGCATCTTGAGCGTGAGAATGCTCGTAGAGTGATGCGCTCGACGCAATCTATCGAACAGAACTGCGTCGATCTGTACGGCCTGTGATGGCTCGTTGTGTCCTGTGATGTTGGCCGGAATGATGCCGGACTTACGAAGTTGTTTGGTTTTCTTGCCCAGGATTTCGCGTGGGGCTATCTCTAGTTCTACTCTATCTGCCATGTCAATGTTTCCTCTTTCTGCTTGCTGATGGATCCGAGAATACCGGTGGGGGTATGTACATTGTGGATGCGATACATCGGACTCGTACAATCTCCCAGGATTTCATAGATACATTCATAATGAATTCTAAAATTTTAACAAGTATACACCCTCAGCCTTTTTATGCAAAGGGGGAGAGACGATTTTACGGTTTGTTTGTTTACGGAGAATTGGGGGACAGCCAATGAATTGGCTTGCCTCGGACGCCGTAAACGTGGTCTCTACGAACGATTTACTCTTTTTGCTCTACGAGAGCGGAAGAATGTTTGGAGCGCGTCGAGTTCCAGAGTGTTGGGAACATCGCTCGCGCGTAGCCAGCCTTTGCGTGCAATTCCTATACCATAACGCATTACGTCCAATCCTGCAAGCGCGTGCGCATCAGGATCAACTGGAATGCTAACGCCTTTGTTGCGTGCCTTGTATACCAAGCGCCAATCGAGATCGAGGCGTGAGGGGTGTGCGTTAATCTCGATACACACGTCATGCGCCGCCGCAGCGTCGATCACCGCTTCCATGTCAAGCTCGTACCCTGAGCGGCCAAGCAAGATACGACCGGTGGAATGTCCGATAATATCGACATAGGGATTGGATATAGCTTTTAGCATACGCTGAGTCTGCTCTTCAGGCGACAGCGTGAAGATGCTGTGAATCGAGGCCACCACAAAATCAAGGCTGGCGAGCGTCTCGTCGTCGAAGTCCATTGAGCCGTCACGCAAAATGTCGCATTCGGTACCTTTGAGTATGTGAAAACGGCCAGCGAACTCTTCGTTCAGACGATCAACCTCTTCGCCCTGTTTACGCAAGCGTTCCTCATTCAAGCCATTGGCGTAGGCAGCTACCTTACTATGATCGGTTAGACCGAGATATTTATAGCCACGTTCCATACACGCTTCAGCCATTTCGCGAATAGTGTTTTGTCCATCGCTCCATGTGGAGTGGGCGTGTAGAATGCCGCGAATGTCGCTGGCTTGTACCAACTCTGGTAGTTTGTGCTGGGCGGCAGCTTCGATCTCGCCCATGTCCTCGCGCAGTTCAGGCTCGACATACTGCATACCGAGTGCGGCATAGATATCGGCCTCGTCTTTACAGGGAATGAGTTCGCCCTGTGGGTCTTTGCCACGAAAGAGGCCGTAATCGTTGATGGTGATGTCCATACTCAGGGCGCGTCGGCGTAACGGAATATGATGCTCTCGCGAGCCTGTGAAGTGATGCAGCGTATAGGGAAACTGGCTATCATTGACAACGCGCAGGTCCATCGCAATGCCGCTACTCAACACAACGCTCGATTTGGTATCGCCCTTGCCGGTAATCACCTGCACCGAAGGCTGTTGCGTGAAAAAATCCAGAATCGCGCTACGAGTTTCAGCACTGGCATCATCGGCAACGCTCAATACCATGTCGATATCTTTGACCGTTTCGCGTCGCCGACGCAGACTTCCAGCAACCTGTAGACGTACAACTCCTGGCAGAGTTGTGAGAGCCGCGCGTATCTGCTCGGCCTCTTCTTCCGCGACGGGATAGAGAAAGCGACCAGCGTGTTGCGAGAGCAATTCGATACCCTGCAATATCTTGTCCTGCGTCTTTTTGCCAAAGCCGGGAAGATGCGCGACCTTATCATCCTTGCATGCCTGCTCTAGTTCGGCAATGCTATTGACGTGTAGTTGCTCATAGATGGCGTTGATTTTCTTGGGACCCACACCCTGTATACGCATCATATCGAGCTTCACCTGTGGTGTATTCTCGCGTAGCTCATCGAAATATTTGATGTGGCCCGTCTCTACCGCCTCTTCGATGCGCCGAATCGTTCCAGGTCCCAGTCCTGGTGTGCCTTTAAGCTTGTTTTCATGTACGAGAGTTGCGACATCGCCATCGAGCGAGCCGAGGGCACGGGCGGCGTTTTCATAGGCGCGGACCTCGAATACACTACTCTTCTCCTTGAGCGCAAGCAGGGTAGCAATCTCTTCTAAGAGATTCACAATTTGATTTTTATCCATTTGGTTAATCTCTCTTATTGTCAGCGTAAGTTTAGGGTGTAATGAATTAGACCCCTACGTCAATTATGTCAGGCGCATATCAAAAAATTCGGGCGGTTGCGCGGGAACTTCAAACGGATTGCGCCCCTTCAGGTCGCGGTTCAGATAGCGTTTGCAATCGAAGTGAACGACGAGCCAGCAGTAGAGTTCGGTTGTGACAAACACAGCATCCCACGGCTTCTCTTCACCCGTTGTCAATGACTGATTGCATACAAAACAGTGTGCCATGCCCGCCTGTACCGCCTGCTCGAACCATTGATAGACAAACGCGTGCATATCGTCCAGCAGCATCATATCCAGGCTTGCTTCGGGATAGCCAAACAGCACGGGGTCGGGGCATTCGCGGAAGTCCGAGCTAATCCGGCTTAAGGCAACAACAGGAGCCTTCACCGTAACTTTGATTTCGTCCTCGTCTCCATTCGCTGACGCCAACACAGCGCCGGTCAACAGCAGGCCCTCGCGAGCAAACCAGGAGAGTAACTCATTTCGCATACCTTCATTTTATCATGTGTTGTACAGGGGATTGTAATATAATCAGTACCGATATTACCGATTTTTGTGGCTAG
>CAXTUE010000412.1:0-4785 GCA_964247355.1 uncultured Ktedonobacteraceae bacterium
TTATATATTAGGCCACGGCTGTATCTGAGTCACTTTTAGGTACAACGGTGAGGGTACTATCTTCGACAGAGACGCTCGGTGTCGAGGTTGTCGCCTGGATTTCCTGCAACGTGTCTTCAAGACGGTTCAGGATGGTGTCGATCTCCTCACGTGTGATGACCAGAGGCGGCTCAACACGAATGACACGCGAGTTGTTCATTGTGCCGGAGATGAGAACACCGCGCTTGAACAGGCCAGATGAAACGGCGTAGCCGATGTCATCGTTGATAAAGTGCTGTCCAATTAACAAGCCTTTACCAGTGATGTGCGTGTAGATGTCACTATGGCGGGCTGCGATATCCTTTAACTGCTTGATGAAGTAGTCACCCTTTTCGGCGGCTTGCTCAGAGATGCCCTCTTCAAGTGTAACGTTGATCGCGGCAATGGCGGCAGCACAGGCAAGTGGATTGCCACCCGTTGTCGAGGTGTGAATGAATGGATTGCTATTCATCACGCTCCAGATTTTTGGCGTGGACATGAACGCGCCAATCGGCATGACACCACCACCGAGAGCCTTCGCGGAACAGATGATGTCCGGCGCAACATCCCAATGGTCTACGCCCCAGAGCTTGCCAGTGCGACCCATACCGGTCTGCACCTCATCAGCTATAAGAAGAACCTCGTATTCGTCGCAGATTTGACGCAGGCGCGGCCAAAAGTCGTCGGGCGGCACAATCGCGCCCGCTTCACCCTGCACCGGCTCCATGACGACGGCAGCAATGTCGTTGCCAACCTCACGCGCGATACGTAGTTGTTGCTCAACGGCATCGGCATCTCCAAAGGGTACGTGAAAGACGTTGTTGTGCAATGGCATGGCTGGCTTACGGAAAATGGCCTTACCTGTAAGCGAGAGTGAGCCAGTTGTTTTGCCGTGGAAACCACGCACCGAGGCAATAAAGCCACTCTTGCGCGTGTAGAGCTTCGCGAGTTTCATGGCACCCTCGACCGCCTCGGTACCACTACCCACAAAGAAGCTATATTGAATATCACCGGGAGTAATCTCAGCGAGCAGGTGAGAGAGCATACCACGCAGGGGATCAAGAAGCTCTTGCGTTGGCAATGGACTTTTCTCTAACTGTGCTTGCACGGCCCCAACGACCTTTGGATGTGACCAACCGAGGTTGAATACGCCATATCCGCCGATACAGTCGATATATTCACGGCCCAGCACGTCCTTGAAGGTTGCGCCACGACCGGTCCATTCGACTGCTGCATAGTCGCTTGCTTCCGCGACTGACTTGCGATACTCGATAAAACCGCTATTATAATATTTCGCAAAATTGCTAAGTGTTGTCTCGATCAACCACTCTGACTCGCTCTTGGTCAGTTGTGGTTTATGCACGATATCGAGGTAACGCTGTGAGTCGTTGAGAGCCTTGAGTAATCCATCGGTACTCATAAAAAACCTTTCCGGTAACGCAGCACATTGTTGACTCCTCTACGTCGGGCTGCGCTCCGAACTAGCTCCTATCGGTCAGACGATGACCTACACGTTTAGCTTGTAGATAGAGATGTTCGCTTATCTTTTCGGATAAGCAAAGCAGAATAAAAACTCAGGAAGCTTGCTAAGAGTTACAGTATGCCTACAGGTGAGAATGCTTCAAAAGAATGCAATGTTTGGTGTCGAGAATACAAAAAGCTCATCCCCAACTGAGAGCGTCAAGGATGGGAAAAACGAGGAAGAAGATATCAAGGGTAGCAAGTGGACAGATGGAAACCTCGAAATACATAGAATTTCGGTATGTAACGACCTCTTCTTTTTCCTGGAATGTCAGCAAGCAATCTCATAAAAACACTCTGTCTGCTTTGTCGTATCAGGCTTCCATACATACAGTATAGCTTATGTTATGGTAAGAAAGCAAGCCCTTTTAAAGAACTAGATAACCTTGCTTACAGCAAATTATTGCAGGTGCTCGCTTTCAATCAATTGGTTATATGTAACATCGAGCGCATCAGCTAGCTTGCCTAACGTATGCACTTTAGCGTCTCGCGTAGGATGCAGACAGAGCTTGCGTATTCGACTATAAGATACACCCGTAAGCTTTGCTGCATCACGCATACTGAGCTTTTTCTCTATGAGCACTTGCTTGAGTTTCCAGCGCACCATTTGTCTATTTCTCCCGCACCTTCACTCCATCAACATCCTCTACCCTGTAAGGGTGTCCCAGCATTCGTGAGTAGATGGAAAGAACGAGCAAAATATCGAGAAACGACGACTCAATGCCACGCTCGATCCATGCCACACGACAGGGACGCACACCTGATGCAGTAGCGACTTGCATCTGACTCATGCCGCATTGTTGTCGCAATTGGGCGAGCGTGGGTTTGCAGAATTGAATAACTGGATTTGGTTGCGTGTCTTGCATGGCTAGAGATCGCCGGATGTCGTCTTCTCCCCGTGTTCGGCTCCAGATAACAGTTTTGCCGTCTCCTATTTGCTCACCAGTTTGGAGAGTTCCCTTGTGGCGCGCCTCATGTTTTCCATACGCTTTGCGATGAAGTCGTGCGCCTAAGTAATTGCATATGCGTTGAGCTGTGCGCACAAGGCCGTCTCGTAGTTCTCCTCGTATTGTCGTCTCCAATACGCTATCTCACTTTCTTGCTGCTTTTCAGTATGGGCAAAGATTGTATATCGTCGGTTGCCACTTACACTATACAATTCTTACTGTTACATTTGTTCCTTTTCCATTTACAAAGGTATTATAGATTCTATTTTTTGGAATGTCAACCTTATTAGATTCTATTTGTAAAACATCATATATAGGTGTTACATTGAGTTATCGGTAGTGTTAGTTAACATAATAAGAGGGTACTATGAGTGAGCACATGATTGGTTCAGACGAAGCCATACGGTTATATGTCGAGGCTGGACTTTCATCAAACACCTTTTTCCGGCATGCACGCGAGGGGAAAATTAAAAAGAATCTGCCTGAACTGAGGGAAAGAGGTGCTTTGTATGACGAGAGTGATATCAGAAAGCTCATAGGAAAGAGACTAATTGCTCAAGAGAAGGCGAATAGAGAAGAGAAGGAACGTATACCGACAGATGTCGTCTGGCAGGAGCTATCCGATTTACCAGCTATCCTAAAGCTAGACCTACAGGTGTACAAAGGGGATCAGGTGGGAGAGATGAGACTGTACGCTTCATGGGCAAAGAAAAATCCTCACATTACGCTTTTGGCCTTTGAACGCGGTAATAGAGATAATGTGTTAGCTTATATCAGCTTCGTTCCCTTAACGGAAGAGGTTATAGTTGCGATTTTGAAGGACGAACGACAGGAGTTATCAATAGGGCCTGACGAGGTAGAAGGCTATGAGCGCAAAGGGAAATACACGCTGCTCGCTGAGAGTGTGGTGATACACCCTGAGCATCCTGAGCAACTCAACAAACTGCTAAAAGCTATGCTACACTATTGGTGTGAGCAGTATCCTGACCGGTACATACACAAGATTTACGCGGACGCTGCCTCGTATGACGGCGATATACTTGTACGAAAACTCTTCTTTTCGCCATTGTATGATGTGTCGGATACAGCATATGTTTTGGACCTGAGAAAGCCTGGGATATCGAGAGTCGTAAAACGGTTTCAGGAATGTCTTGAGGCCAAATCAAAAGAAGTACAGCAAGAATACAGGGAAATACAACCAGAATGAGCAAAAATATTTCGCATCTTTCTACGCCTTTTTCATGGGGGCTGACACGCGTATGGGAACGTCTCACACATAAAACAAGTTCACAAAGCAGTGTTTTACATGCATTGCCGCCGCCGGTGATCGTGCTGCTAGCGATTGTATCGGTGCAGGTTGGCGCGGCACTGGCAAAGGGATTGTTTCAGGCCATCGGGTCGAGTGGAACCGTGTTTTTGCGCGTCGGATTTGGCGCGCTTATATTTATGCTTATCGCGCGTCCGCGTATACGAGGGTACTCCCGCGCTGATTACATGGTGATAGTATTATTTGGACTAGCAATTGCTTGTATGAACGCCGCGTTTTATGCGGCCATTGCCCGTATTCCGCTTGGCATCGCAGTGACGCTGGAATTTGTTGGGCCGTTAGGTGTAAGTGTGTTCGCGTCACGCAAACGGCGCGACTTTCTGTGGGCAGGTCTCGCGGCGGCTGGTGTTGTGTTGCTGGCACCATTTGGGAATATGACGATTGATCCATTAGGAGTAGGGCTTGCGCTGTTAGCAGGAGTATGCTGGGGTGCCTACATTCTGCTCAACGTGCGCATTGGACGAACATTCGAGGGCAGTAGTGGACTGGCAATGAGCATGAGTGTTGCGGCACTTGTGATGATGCCGCTCGGCATATGGAATGGTGGAGTTGCGCTACTCAATCCAAAAATTCTGCTACTGGGTGTAGGCGTAGCGATACTTTCGACGGTAATTCCCTTCACACTCGAACTAGAGGCATTGAGAAGACTACCGGCGCGTGTCTTCGGCGTACTTATGAGTTTGGAGCCAGCAATTGCCGCACTCGTCGGCTTTATTGTGTTACGCGAGACGACCGGTTTACGTGCGCTCATTGCACTTGGGTTGATTGTGATTGCTTCGGGCGGCGTCTCGTTCTTTCAGCAGAAAAATATGCATGATTTGGTTGAATAGTACGTTCACAAGACCATTCAGTACAATTTTATGCTGGGTTTCTTTGAATATCTCTCCATTGTTGGGCAGCGTTGACAAAACGTTGTGCAGCAAGGGGAAAACCACTGAAGGGGAGATGCACATACGTGGCCAACAAGTTTCC
>CAXTUE010000413.1:0-4781 GCA_964247355.1 uncultured Ktedonobacteraceae bacterium
AGGCCAAACTGCTGTCGTTGTTACTGTTGCATTTGGCTGTTCGCGGAAAACTCATGTGCGTGTGTCCTCTGGTAGGAGGGCCACGCACGTCATTGACAGAACTGTGTGTGTATCTTTAGCTCTCTTTGTTCTGTGCTTTTTTCCACTCTTCAATTGTCAAGGTACTTGCTACAGGTATTTCACTGTCTTATTACCAGTATAAACAGAGACGCAAATTCTCAGGCCAGTCATTCTTTTCAGAAAAGGTAGCCTGTAGAACTTTTACTTTCCAGGGAGAAACTCAGTCGAGGTTCGCTTACTAGAAGATGTACATGTCTGCATTGGCAACGAAGGTATTATGCCATAAGGCTCTCATATTGTCAAGGGATTTTCGGTGAATTTTTACGAAATTATAAAAATTCATTTTTAGTGTTTTCCCAACGCTAATTCGCAATTACACTCTCGTAGTTTTCTGGTACTTTACATCCACTATAGAGCTTTGCAAGTAGCCTCTCCTGGTCCACCACATTCACCTTACTACTGGCACATGAAAGTATTAGGTTGCGCGCACCCATTTTCAGGTCTTGTCTTAGAGGTTTAGGGCGACCGTGAATATCTAGCACACCAATGGGCCAGAGGTAGCCTACAGAGTAAAAGTCTGCGCCACTGAAATAGAAAAATGGAATGCTATACTTCATCGCAGTTTGCACGTCGATAATTAACGTCAGAGTGTGTGAGATGGCTATTTGCGCCGCATTATTGATGTCTATGCCACAGTCTTTAAAACAACCTGTTCCCTCGACTACCCAGAGGTGCTTGCCTAACATCCCCCCGTTAAGATTGACGCGAAACTGTTGTGACCAGAACACGAAGAGATGATACAGGCTATTAACACTTGCGTCAGGGCTTCCGTTGCTCCACCCATTGTGCCAGCTATCGATCAATCCTAGCGTCTGTGTGCGCCAACTCCAATGCCCACCTGGATGTATGGTTGTATTCATAGCTTGCTGCATTTCATTCAAGTAGCTTACTTGATCGGCAAGCGGCTGTGTATCCACGCCGCCAACATGGGGATCAAGCGAACCAAGCAACACTGGAACATCAGGTCGAATAGCATGCACTTCGTATTGACACAGATCATAAAAACGCGCGAAGTTCTCTGGCGACACATATAAAAAGGAGACCGAGCGATCCTTCTTCATCTGTTCGTTCCCGCACTGCACGGCATCAGGCAATCCCTGCGCCGCGTCAAAGAGCGGGGCTGTATCGAAGAGGTGCGCGGTATTTCCGTCTTGACAAAACGTTAATAGGACGCGTGTGCCCTGTTGATGAAACATGGCAATTGTACTTTTGAGTACTGCGCCACGCAAGTTACCCCAGCCGCAGTTTGGATACCCGATACGGACCCATGCAATACCAGCATGATTAGTAGTAGTTTTTGCATCGATTCCCAATATCTGCGAGGGGCTTTGCGTTGATGGCTCCGAAGGTAAAGCTCCAACAACTGGACTGGTTACTGTAGATGTTACTGTCGGAGCCGCACCTGAACGAGAAACTTGAGGTTTTGCCAGTATCACAAGCCGATATGCTAGCGTTGTTAGAATGATTGTGCTAACAAGCACAACAATCAACAGAACGGATGCAGGTTTTTTAAGTATAGAAAGATTTTTCATATACAAGTTCTCACGAATACACCACGCTTGCGTAATCCCCCTCAAGGGCACAACCGGCATACATTTTTGCAAGCAGTTCTTCCTGATTACTAACGGTCACATTTTTGCCGCCACAGGAGAGACCCAGTACACGGCTACCCATGCCCAAGTCCTGTCGAATAGGCTTTGGATGCCCACCTACGTCGAGTACACCAATCGGCCAGTAGTAACCGGCGGAAATAAAATCTTTGCCACTGAAATAGAAAATAGGCACACCATATTTTATTGATGTTTGCACATCTGTAATGAGCGCAAGAACATGAGAGACCGCGACCTGATAACTATTATAAGGGTCTACCCCACATCCTTTAAAGCATCCTGTGCCCTCGACCACCCAGAGATGTTTACCTAGCGCACCACTGTTCAGATCAACGCCGAACTGTTGCGCCCAGAATGCAAAGAGATAGTAGAGACTATTGGTATTGCCATCAGGATAGCCATTATGCCAACTGTCGATTAGACCAAGTGCCTGAGTATGCAAGTCCCAATGTCCTCCCGGATGAACTACTGTGTTCATCGCATACTGCATATCGTTCAAATATGCTGCCTGATTCACCAACGGCTGGTAGTCGATGCCGCCGACGTGTGGATCGAGTGAGCCGAGCAGGACGGGAATATCCGGGCGTACTGCATGCATGGCACGCTCACAGGCATCGTAAAACTTCGCAAAGTTTTGCGGCTCTATGTAAAGAAAAGCAACGGACGGGTCATATTTCATTTCTTCATTGCCACATTGTACGGCATCAGGCCGTCCCTGTGCCGCGTCCGCAAGCTGTTTCGGATTATAGACATTATTGTTTGGTCCCTGACAGACAGTGAGAAGAACACGTACGCCTTGTTTATGATAATTTTGGATAGTGTCAAAAAGCACTTTTCCGGTTAAATTGCCCCAACCACAGGTGGGATAGCCCATACGTCGCCAGGAGATACCAGGATAATTCGTGTCCGCCGTCCCCTCCACGCCACGAACCTGTGCTGGACTCACTGTAGGCAATGTTACTATCGGTATCGGCGTTGGAGTTGGTGGAAGTGTCGGAGTTGGGGAGGGCGTTGGACTTGGTGTCGCGGTTGGGCTTGGTGTTGGCTTTTGACGCGCTATCGTTGCCTTCGACACGTTTGGTAGAACGAATTGAAAAACGCCAAAGGTTATAACAACGGCCAGTACTAGAAGAGAGATAACAATAGAAATAATTCGTCTTCGATTAAATAAATTCTGCAAATTCATCTCCGTCGCTTTCTAATTTTAGTGGAAATTATAAGATAGTGTATTTTATTTTCCGATACAAAATTCATGAAAGATGGTATCCAACAAATCATCGCTTGCACTCTCACCTGTAACCTCGCCAAGTGCTTCATAGGCCGCTCGTAAGTCTATTGATACAAAGTCCAGTGGCAAAACCTGCTCAAGCGATGTTTGCGCGGCCTGCAAGTGGCCTGCAACGCGTTGTAGTGCTTCTTGATGACGAGCGTTAGTGACAAGTACGCTGTCGCTTGAAACCGTTTTTCCCTTCAATACAAGTTCCGCGATTGTATCTTCCAGTGCAGACAGACCTTCGCCGCTTTGTGTTGAAGTATGTACAAAGACAGAAGCAGAACATAAGCGTTGTAGCTCGTCCATATCTATACATTGGAGCACATCTGCTTTGTTCACTACTACAACTATGGGTCTAACTCTACCATTAAAAGTATTATTATCAGGATCAATACCGAAGCCCATTGCCTGTACTTCAGCAATTATATTGCGGTCCTGTGCAGTTAGTGGCTCAGAACCGTCAAAGACCAATAGAATAACATCGGCACTCTCAGCGGCGGCGCGACTTCGTTGCACACCAATCTGCTCAACGAGATTCTCTGCTGGAGTAATTCCTGCTGTATCAATTAAATGCAAAGGAATACCGCGCAGGTTCGCAACCTCTTCAACCGTGTCGCGTGTTGTGCCTGCTACAGGTGTGACGATTGCACGGTCCGTCCGTAACAATGCGTTAAGTAAGCTGGATTTGCCGACATTGGGACGGCCAATGATTGCTGTACGCAGTCCTTGTTTATATAAACGTCCCTGCTCCGCACCCGCCAGCAGTTGCTCTATCTGGCGTTGCGCGACTCGGATAAGCGTATGTAGTGTCGAAGCCTGTGGCGTTGGTACGTCCTCTTCTGGAAAGTCGATACTGACCTCAATTTGCGCGACCACGTTCAGAATCGAGTGGCGTGCCGCTTGCAATTGCTCCGAAAGCTGACCGTGTAACTGCTGTACCGCGAGTCGTTGTCCCGCCTCGGTTTGCGCTCCAATCAGGTCCATCACCGCCTCGGCCTGCGTAAGGTCAATACGTCCATTAAGAAAGGCACGCAACGTGAACTCACCTGGCTGAGCCATACGCGCTCCTTGAGCCAGCACCGCAGAAAGAATACGGCTTAAGACGAGCGGTCCGCCGTGCCCCTGTATCTCTACCACGTCTTCACGTGTATAGGTGGCGGGAGCGCGCATAAACACGACCAGCACATCATCTAGCACCTCCTGGGTATGCGGATCGACTATGCGAGCGTAGGTGAGTTGGTGCGAGGACGGCACATCGTTCTGCCCCCTTGTACGCTGCACAAGTGGTAGGACTAGAGCAAAGGCATCTTTTCCACTTATTCGTATAACGCCAATGCCACCAACACCGGGAGGCGTGGCAACGGCGGCGATTGTATCAGTTGTGTTTGTTATTGCATTCTGCATGGAACGATTATAGCGTATCGGCACTCATCATACAATCCGTTGTGGATGCGTATACACATTCATCGAAGAATCGCGCAAGAATCCGACCAGTGTGATACCGCTCTGCTCCGCAAGCTCAACGGCAAGACTGGATGGGGCAGAGATTGCCGCGACACATGGAATGCGCGCCAACAATGCCTTCTGTAGAATTTCAAAAGAAGTGCGTCCACTCACTAATAAGATGCGGTCGGCGTAGGGATAGGTGCCGTGCAGCAAGCTATGACCTATCAGCTTATCAACGGCATTATGGCGTCCTATATCCTCGCGCAACAAAAGAAGCTTGCCCTGTGTGTCAAAGATTGCAGCCGCATGTAGTCCACCAGTGTAGTGAAACA
>CAXTUE010000414.1:0-3403 GCA_964247355.1 uncultured Ktedonobacteraceae bacterium
ATAAAGACCTTCATTGAAATATTTTATTTTATTGCATATACTTACTCTTACTAGTAAAACAGTCCTTTACAACTCTGCGCGCATTATAGACACTACGAACAGTGAGGGATGCAATGAGTGAGAGTACAGACGATTTTTTTGCTCGTACTCATACTGCCAACGCTGTAGGCAGTATCTGTGGAAACTCATCCCATGTTCTTCCATCCAGTTCGCGCCCGCCGACCTTTGGTGTGCGTCCACCCCATTGCTTGTGGAAGAATGCGACACCGTTGGCTTGGCAGGTATCACGTAGATAGCGCACCCAATCGGGATCACAATATCGAAAACCTGGACCACTTTCACCACCACTGATGAGCCAGTGAATATTGTGCAATTGCAGTTGGTCAAGCAGTCCGAGTAGAGGTTCAGCACTGATAAAGCGTACAGCAACGGGTATTCTACGCAGTGTGTCAACACGCCAGACATAGGCATTCGTCTCGACAGATACTCCTAACCAGATGTGTGAAGGCCATACTGAGCTACCAGTTAGTTCGTAAATGCGTTGCGTAATCTTTTCTGTGAGGTCTGTATTGACGAGACGCGATGGACGTTTGGTAAGCACCTGATAGATGTGCTGGTCGGCCTTTACCATTGTTTCAAATACATCAAGAATAAAGCTGTCTGGTACGTCCTTATGAAATAAATCGCTCATCGAATTGACAAAGATACGGCGAGACTTTTTCCAACTAGAGGGATATTTCAGGCGTTCGGGCCACAACTTGAGGTCATATCCCTATGTATAGGTATGATTTTGCACACCGAGAAAACGCTCGGCAAACGTCAGTGCATAACAGTGATCACAACCAGGACTAACTTTTTCGCACCCTGTCACCGGGTTCCAAACATCGGTTGTCCACTCTATTTTTGTTTTCGCCATTTCTCATTTCTTCCTGCATTTATCATATCAAGGACATATAATATATACATAAAATCTATACGAACTCTTGTTCTTATTATTACTATTCTATTATGCCATTGTTAAGACGGAAAGTATAGCATCTAAGAACTGGAGACCAGATAGTACCTGTATTTCAGGTAGCCTGAGTTCGACTGTATCCTTTTCTAACCTCATATGAAGAGAAACGTATGGTATAATGAGGTGTAATATTTTGAGCACAAAAGCGTGAGTATAGGTACTCCTTTTCTTCATATTAGAACAAAAAAACACAAGCGTTATGCCATGTGGCAGGAGAATAGATTTTTATGCAGTTACTTGGGAAAATCCTGGGCGATCCCAATAAACGAGACCTTAAGGCCATCGACCCCGTGATAGAGAAAATAAACGCACTCGAACCATCACTTAAAAAGCTGAGCGACGAAGAACTAACCGCAAAAACCGCAGAGTTTCGCTCTCGGCTCTACCTGTATCTAAAGGGCGGCCTTGTATTAGAGAATGATCTGGTCGCGCTCTTCAGTGAAGCACTGAATAGAGTTGAACCGCTTGCGGAGTTGTGTACCGATGCGGACTTGCATGCCGCCGTCACCGAGTACCGTCAAGTAGTTGAGCGCAGACGCAACCCCGAATATGATCTGCGCGACAATCTACAGGTCACGCTCTCGGAACTCTTCGAGCGGTCCTATGAAAAGCTTGCGCCAAAGCTCAACGCGCTACGCGTTACGAAGACAATGGATATTGCCGAAGAGCGACAAGAATGGCCAGACGAGTCCAGCGATCCACAAAAAGCTACGCTCGCTCTACTTACTCAGGTCGAGCCAACCCTGAAAGAGATTGACGAAGAGCAGCTAGCAGAAGCATTCAGCACAGCATGGGCACGTTTCGAGAATGCACGCGAAAGTGCAGCAAGCAAAAGTGATGGGACAGACGAGCGACTCGAAGACCTGTTTCATGGCATCCTCAAGCAGCTACAGGCAGAGATCGTAGCACTTAAAGCTGAGGCGATGGATAAGCTTATTCCAGACATGCAGAAACGCTTGCGCACGGGCAAAACGCTTGACGACCTGTTGCCAGAGGCGTTCGCCGTCGTACGTGAAGCGGGTTGGCGCAAAATTAAGATGCGTCACTACAATGTACAACTGATTGGTGGCATAGTGCTACATCAGGGCAAGATTGCAGAGATGGGTACAGGTGAGGGCAAAACGCTTGTCGCGACTCTGCCAGTTTACCTGAATGCGTTGACGGGCAAAGGTGTTCACCTTGTCACCGTTAATGACTACCTTGCAAGACGCGACGCTGAATGGATGGGAAACATTTACAGGTTCCTTGGCCTGACCGTTGGCATTCTGGTGAATGCAGTTGAACCGCAAACGACCGAGCGTCGGGCGGCATATCAGGCAGACATTACTTACGGGACAAACAACGAATATGGCTTCGACTACCTGCGTGACAACATGGCTGGCTCCCTTGAACAAACGGTACAGCGCGAACTCAACTTCGCTATCGTTGACGAGGTTGACAACATTCTGATTGACGAGGCACGTACTCCGCTTATTATCTCTGGTCAGGGGCAGGAATCAACCGATCAGTACGTCCAGTTCGCACATTGGGCACCACGCCTTAAGCCTGAAATCGACTACACGATTGAGGAAAAGACACGCACCGTTATCCTGACTGACGCCGGCATTGAGAAAATCGAGCAACTGGCAGGTGTCAAGAACATTTACGATGAAAACAACCTCGACCTGACGCGCTATATGGAAAACGCAATCAAGGCGGAAATCATCTTTAAACGTGACAAAGACTATATCGTGAGGGACGATGAGGTCATCATCGTCGATGAGTTTACAGGTCGTCAAATGCCAGGACGCCGCTATAGTGAGGGACTGCACCAGGCGATTGAAGCCAAAGAGGGCGTTAAGGTACAGCGCGAAAATCATACACTGGCAACTATTACCTTCCAGAATTTCTTCCGCCTGTACAATAAACTTGCAGGTATGACAGGTACAGCATTGACTGAAGCGGAAGAGTTTCACAAGATTTATAAGCTCGACGTGATGGTTATTCCGACGAACAAGGCGCGGATTCGTAAGGACGAAGCTGACCTGATCTATCGCAATACCGATGGCAAATTCAAGGCAGTGGTTGAAGAGATCAAGGAACGGCACGAAGTTGGTCAGCCCGTACTCGTTGGCACCACATCGGTTGAAACCTCAGAATATCTTGCTCATTTGCTCAATATGCAAGGCATTCCGCATTCTGTGCTTAACGCGAAACATCATGAACGTGAAGCACAGATTGTCGCACAAGCTGGACGCAGTGGAGCGATTACGATAGCAACAAACATGGCAGGTCGTGGTACCGACATTCTGCTTGGCGGCAATCCAGAAGGCTACTTTGACAGTATTCTACGCACACACGCCGAGCATGTCGATTTCATCCGTGATATGCCAATACGTACACCAGATG
>CAXTUE010000414.1:3423-4737 GCA_964247355.1 uncultured Ktedonobacteraceae bacterium
CGCGGAAATGTCCGAGGCTGAGAAGAGCGAACTATTCAAGAAAAAAGAGCGCGAGTGCAAAGAAGACCATGATCGCGTAATAGCGCTGGGCGGTCTGCATATCATTGGTACAGAGCGTCATGAGTCGCGCCGCATCGACAATCAGTTACGTGGACGCGCAGGACGACAGGGCGACCCCGGCTCGACACGCTTCTTCCTGGCACTGGACGACGAACTGATGCGCCGCTTCGCCGCCGATAGAGTGGCAAAGGTCATGGAGCGCGTCGGTATGGAAGAGGACATGCCGCTCGAAAGTCGTCTGGTCTCGAACTTCATTGAGGGAGCGCAGACAAAAGTCGAGGGCTATAACTTTGACATTCGTAAAAACGTCGTTGACTATGACGACGTAATCGCCAAGCAGCGTGAAGTCATTTACGCTGACCGTCGCGCCGTGCTTGAACGCGGCGATATGCACGAACGCATTCTCACGATGATACGCGCCGAAGTCGCAAGGCTTGTCGATGCCTGTATCCCTGGCAACATGGTCATGGAAGAGGAGCAGCTAGAAACACTCTTCAAAGCACTGGAAGTCTGGGTACATGTACCAGAAGAGATTGTGCCGGAAAACCTCAATGCGATACGTCGCGAGGATATCAAGCAAAAAATTATCACGCTTGTGCTCGATCACTATGAAGAACGCGGCGAGAGCTTGAGGCGTCAAGCCCGTGAGCAAGGGGCAGAAGATGCCGACCTGCTGCGCGAGTTCGAGCGTTCCTACCTGCTGCAGGTCGTTGATCGCCTATGGATGGACCATATCGACTCGCTCGACGTGATGCGCGCAGGCATCGGCTTCCGCTCGCTTGGACAGCGTGATCCACTGGTCGAGTTCAAAAACGAAGCGTTCCGCATGTTCGATGACTTGAAACAGGCCATCCAGCACTATACTGTTGATGCACTACTCAAAATGTTGCGCAACGAATTGACCGTCACAATCAACAAACCGGAGCCACAGCGCAAAGCCGCTCCACGCAACGTGCGTACCAACGCTGACGCTATCGCAAAAGCAAGCGGTCAAGCCAAGAGCGAAGACGACACGAAACAAGCAAAGGCCAATAACGCACGACGCAATGGTACAAATAACGGCAAGAGTAGCACAAGTACTATGTCACGTCCCGCGTCAACAGGCCGGGTTGGTCGCAACGATCCCTGCCCTTGTGGAAGTGGAAAAAAATACAAAAAGTGTCACGGAGCATAGTAGTTGGTCAATTATCATGTGACAAAACCAGGGCGCCCGCAAGGGGAACGCCCCTCCCATAGATGTGGGTCGTCTATGGG
>CAXTUE010000415.1:0-4737 GCA_964247355.1 uncultured Ktedonobacteraceae bacterium
GAGCGACAGAGCCTTGTCGCTCTCGTGGCTCAGATCAAGAAATAACACTTTTCCCATCATACGCTCACAACTCACTAAGCTATACTATTTATATTCAACAGAAGAAGCATTCAAGGAGGTTTTGTTCATATTATGACGAACCGATACGAGCTAGTATAAAGGACAACCTTGTAAAAAGTCAATTATTACCAGTTCTTGAATAATAGCTGTGAGATATCATCATTTTATATCGTATTACCAAATGAAATTTGCAGTTATTACAAGTTATTCATCTACAACTACTTTTTTATCTGTCTTTGCCGCTCAGCAAAAAGACACTTTAAGTTTTATGTTTATCCTAACCGGTTAGAGACTTCACAACTAAAATAGTACAAATAAGAAGCAATGTTTGAGGAATTTGGAGTATACTTGGCTAAAACAGAGGCGAATTTCGTGTATAGACTTGACATTTTGCCATTTTTTCACTACACTATACGTATTCGGTTAGGAGATTAGCGAAACAAAAAGGTAAAGGCAGGAGAAAGGAGGATAGAAGCACAAGCGTTTGATACGGCCCCCAGGTAGAATGATTTGTTTTTCGTACAAATGTAATGACGCGTTTGTCGAGTGACGAGACGGTTCTCGTCCTGCAATTTTTCCACGGAGGGTATTTTATCATGAAACTGGCACGATTCTTACATCTAAACATATCAGCACTTCTCATCATTGTGCTGGGTGGACTACTTCTTACAGCATGTGGAACTTCAAGTAGTACTAGCAGTGGTGGTAGTGGTAGCGGTAATACTGGTAACAGTGGAAGTTCCTCCTGTACTTCTCCCCCAAAGCTTACAAAGACAACCGGCCTGAAGGTTGGTTTTTCACAGAACGAGAACACCGGTCCCTGGCGTCTAGCTGAAACAAAGAGTATGCAAACAGAGGCGGCAGCGCAAGGCGCTCAATTGATTTTTACGGATGCTCAAAGCTCTGCCTCTAAACAAATCTCCGACGTTGACTCTTTAATCGCGCAGAAGGTCGATGTTATCGTTCTTGCGCCACTTACCTCAGAGCCTCTGGCTAAGGCAGTACAAGATGCAAAGGCTGCTTGTATTCCCGTCATTTTGATCGACCGCGATGTTGATCACAAGCTTGCTGCCCCCAACAAGGATTATGTGACCTTCATTGGTTCGGACTTCGTGCAACAAGGCAAACGTGCCGCTGATTGGCTCATTCAGAAGACCGGCGGCAAGGCAAAAATTATCGAGCTAGAAGGTACGACGGGTGCAACCGCAGCGACGAATCGTAAGACTGGCTTCGATGACGAGGTTAAGACCGCCTCCGGTATGTCCATCATTGCTTCTCAGGACGCCGATTTCAATCGTGACAAGGGGCGTCAGACGATGCAGACCCTGTTGCAAGCTCACCCGGATGTAACAGCCGTGTACGCTCACAACGATGAAATGGCAATTGGAGCGATTGCGGCCCTCAAAGCTGCTGGCAAAAAACCTGGTAAAGATATTATCGTGGTGTCAATTCACGGTGAGAAAGATGCTCTTAACGCGATTATCTCAGGCGAGCTAGGCACGACCGTGCAGTCAAGCCCGTTCTTTGGTCCAGTCACATTCCAAACTATCAAACAGTATGCTAGCGGTCAGAAGCTCGATGATTGGATTGTTGTGAAGGATCAACAGTTCACGGTTGATAATGCGCAGCAAAACCTTGCCAGTTCTTTCTAGTCATTGTAGGGTAGCATGTTTTCCAATTGGAAATATGTGTGCCTCCCTGTAAATTTCTCCCATGTTGTCTTTCAAAACAACATGGGAGGCTTGTCGCATAGACGTGTGTAAGCGTACAAAGAGCAAATTTTACTTTTTGTATGTTACAATTTCTCTGCATATTGCATATCGTATTTCACATATAGATAGCATGTACAGTAAAGGGGGTCTCCTATGGCCCAGGCGTCTCCATTGCTTTCTATGGAGCATATTTCAAAAGCGTTCCCAGGCGTCGTTGCTTTAGTTGAGGCGCGATTACTCATCCAACATGGAGAGATTCATGCCCTTGTTGGACAAAATGGTGCTGGCAAATCAACCTTGATCAAAATTCTTACGGGAGCCTATCGACGTGATAGCGGGTCTATTCTATTTGATAGCCACGCTGTAGATTTTCAATCTCCACAACAAGCGCAAAATAGTGGCATTAGCACTATCTATCAGGAAGTGAACCTGGTTCCATTTCGGTCGGTCGCAGAAAATGTCTTTATGGGGCGTGAGCCAAAACGCTTTGGTTTGCTCAATTGGAGACGTATGCATAAAGAGACTGAGGCTTTGTTAGAACGGCTTGGTATTTCCATTGACGTGACAAAACCATTGATGACTTATAACATCGCCATACAGCAAATGGTTGCTATTGCTCGTGCCATCTCGTTCAAAAGTAAACTTGTCGTTATGGACGAACCGACATCCTCCCTGAACGAAAATGAAGTTGCCACACTTTTTGATGTGATTCGCCAGTTGAAAGCTGAGGGTGTCTCCGTCATTTTTGTTGGGCATCGACTTGACGAAATCTATACCATTTGTGACCGCGTAACTATTATGCGCGATGGCCGCACGGTAGATGAGCGCGAACTGCGTGGACTGAGCAAGGTGGAACTGGTTGCTAAGATGCTTGGCAAGGAATTGGGCGAGGTAAGACGCAGTGGACAGACTGGCTTCAGTACCAGCGAACATTCAGCAGAGGAAAAGATACTGTTGGAGGCCGAGGGTTTACGCAGGGGGAGGGTGTTACAAGGAGCCTCGGTAGAGGTTCATGCTGGCGAAATAGTTGGTCTCGCTGGTCTGTTAGGCTCAGGACGTACAGAGGTTGCGCGTTCCATCTTTGGTGCAGACCCTCTTGAGTCTGGTGAAGTACGAGTAGATGGTCAGCAAACACACTTTCATGCACCTGCCGATGCCATTCGTGCAGGTATTGGGTTGTGTTCTGAGGATCGCAAGGCCGAGGGCATCATTCCATATTTATCGGTACGTGAGAATCTTACTCTGGCCGCATTGCCTGTGCTTTCTCGCAACGGCATCGTATCGCGCGAGAAGCAACAGCAAATCGTAGACACGTTTATTCAGAGATTGGGCATTAAAACATCTGGCCCTGATCAGAAAATCCGCGAACTCTCTGGCGGCAATCAACAAAAAGTGTTGTTAGCGCGTTGGCTTTGCCTTAATCCCAAGTTACTTATCCTCGATGAGCCAACACGTGGCATTGACATTGGAGCTAAAGCTGAGATACAGCACCTCATTAATGAATTGGCCGAAAAAGGTTTAGGTGTGCTGATGATCTCCTCTGAGTTAGAGGAACTGATCGAGGGTAGTGATCGTGTGGTTATTTTACGTGACGGTCAGTCTGTCGCGACACTACCACATGAAGAGATTAGCCAGGATACTATCATGAAGGCGATGGCACATGATGATGAGGTTAATGAGCAAGCTCTCGGTGAAAAGCATAGAGAAGAGCCAATAAGATCGCCTGAGCCTCCATTGATTGTACCTATGCCAGCCAATTCCACGCTTTCGGAGGACGAGGAGGTCCAGCATGGCAAATCTTGATCGCATTGCACCAGGCCAACAAACTGTACGCCGTTTTACGCTTGCTAGCCTCCTTAGAGGAGGACAGACATATGCTGTATTGGGAGCAGTCATACTCCTGATTATTTTTAATCTAGTTACTACACCACGCTTTTTAACTCCAGGCGGTTTAATAGAAGCTATCGATGTGAACTTGCTGCAGGTCGCACCGATAGCGATTGTGGCGGCTGGCATGACGCTGGTGATTGCAACGGGTGGCATTGACCTTTCAGTTGGCTCGATCATGGCGATAGCTGGTGCCATCGCGCCAATTCTCTTTCTCAGTAGCATTCCACCTTTAAACAATCCCTTTATTGGTATTACTCTCGGTATTATTGTTCCAATTCTTGTCGCAGGTCTACTGGGACTCTTTAATGGCTACCTCATAACGACATTCCGTATTCAACCTATCATTGCCACACTTGTGCTGTTTATAGCGGGACGCGGAATCGCGCAAGTCATCTCGAACGGAAATATTCAGGTATTTCGTGGCTCCAATTTTGTATTTATTGGAAGCGGGCGCATTTTGAATATTCCTGTACAGGTGATTCTGATGTTGATCGTGATTGTCGTTGTGGCATGGGTTGTGCGCACCACCACTTTTGGTCGCTATCTGCTTGCGACGGGTGGAAACGAGGCGGCTTCCCGTCTATCAGGCGTTCCCACGAACCGTGTAAAGCGAACGGTGTATGTTATAAGCGCGATGCTGGCGGGGCTGGCAGGGCTTATTATTGTAGCGATCAACTCGTCGTCGGATGCGAACAATGTTGGCTTGAATGGAGAGTTGGACGCAATTGCTGCGGTTGCGGTTGGAGGCACACCTTTCACGGGTGGTCAGGCAAGTATATGGGGTACGCTCCTTGGAGCATTACTCATTCAGCTTATTCGCTTTACGCTTGTAACAAAAAACATACCATTGCCGGTAGCACAAATTATTAACGCCGCAATCATTCTTGTTGCCGTCTACCTGCAACTAAGAGCAAATCATCGGGGGCAATAGGAAAGGAGACAAGATTATGGCAGAAATCGTTTCAGCTAAAGGCGAACGAAGCGCGTGGTTATCGAATGGTTTTGTGCGAAGCAGGCTCCTCCTACAACGGCAAGGTGCTTTAATCGTACTACTGCTTCTCATTGTGTTTGCTTC
>CAXTUE010000416.1:0-1025 GCA_964247355.1 uncultured Ktedonobacteraceae bacterium
CCTGCACACCTTGTTTTAGAAAGAGGGCAATTTTCTGTTCCAGTTCACGAATGCGGTCACTGCTCGATTTGATCTCAACGATCAGTTCAGGCACTACTGAAAGGTATGTTCGAGTTACGCACTTAAGGCGTGTGTATGACACAAATGAAACACGAGGAGAAAGCAAGTCTCCGTTTGGCAGTACAATACCTGTACGTGCTGCGAAAACATGACCTAAGTTATGGTCATAAACCCAACTAGCTAACAGGCAACTACATCGCGCTCCTACTGCTCCAGAGACCACGTCTGATGGACTACTTAAAATCAGCTTCCCTGCAATCAACTCAACCTGATGCTCAGGATAGAGAGCCTGAAGTCTTTCGACATCTTGAACGTTCATAGTCATAATTATCATTCTCCTGACGAATAGGGAATAGGCTCTTGTTATAATTAGAGTAAGAACATTTGAGACACTTCGCTTTCTGTACTACATACAGAATAGCACCTTAACTATCTGGCATAAAATAACACACATCTGTGTTACTATAATCAAAAGCACTCATTCTTAAAAATAAGCGAGGATACACTATCATGGCAAAAGTTTATGGCGTTATTATTATTGGATCGGGTCCGTCAGGGTATACCTCAGCGATTTATGCGGCGCGCGCGAACCTGTCGGTGCTGATGTTCCAGGGCTATCAGGTAGGTGGACAGTTGATGACGACGAGCGAGGTTGAGAACTATCCCGGCTTTGAGGAGGGCATTCTCGGCCCTGAAATGATGGAGAAATTTGAGCAACAGGCACGTCGCTTCGGCACAGAGATGCTGGCCGAAGATGTGACGGAGGTCGATTTCAGCAAACGGCCCTTCACAGTAACTACCGACTCAGGCGAGTATCAGGCGAAGTCGATCATTATCGCAACGGGTGCCAGCGCAAAGTGGTTGGGTCTGCCGAGCGAGAAACACCTGCAAGGCCGGGGCGTCACGGCTTGCGCGACCTGTGACGGTTTCTTCTTCAAAAACAAGGACGTGATTGTCGTTGGTGG
>CAXTUE010000416.1:1047-3079 GCA_964247355.1 uncultured Ktedonobacteraceae bacterium
ACTGCAATGGAAGAGGCCACCTTCCTGACACGCTACGTGAGCCATGTCACGCTGATTCACCGCCGTGATAGCTTCCGCGCTAGCAAAATAATGCAGGACCGCGTAATGAACAATCCGAAGATCAACGTTCTGATGAATACCGAGGTTGTTGAGGTGCTGGGCGATACCGCCGTGACAGGTGTACAACTGCGCAACGTGCAAACCGGCGAGGAACACAAATTGCCCGTACAGGGCGTGTTTGTCGCGATTGGCCATCAGCCCAATACCGCTTTGTTCAAAGGCATCTTGGACATGGACACGGCGGGCTATATTGTCCCGAAAGAAAACACGATGACGAACATTCCAGGCGTTTTCGCTGCCGGTGATGTTACAGATCATCGCTATCGTCAGGCGATTACGGCGGCGGGTGATGGCTGTCGTGCTGCTATCGACATGGAGCGTTGGCTAGAGGATACGCAAGGTGAGATTGTCGGCGTAGAAAACTGGAACTAATCTCTGAACTCCCCCAAAAAAGAAGTTGCTCAACATTTATACTCAGCAACTTCTTTTTTTTATAGCATGTTAAGGATTTAATCTATAAATAATACGTAACATAGTACTTTTTATATAATGTTAAGAAACATGACCTCATACCGTCAGTATGTGAGGGGTAATTGTTACCATGCTCATTCTGACAACTTCTGCGAGGTGCATGTGCTTTCGTACAACAAAAAAGAGGGATCTGATTCACGTCGTATTCTAAATCGTGTTACATTGGTACATTTAGAAAAACAAAGTGAGGAGCAAAGGAATGCTCATACAGGTTATTCTACCAGGTTCGATTCACCGGACACACCTGTTCCTGCTGAGCTATCATCTACCGAGATATCACCGTCTACATCAGGCTTACCGTCCCAGCGTGCAAAACGTTCTTTATTGCGTTCACCCTGGTTGCAAGGGATAGTAGGAATATGCATAGGTATCGGCTTGCTGATTGCGGTCGCGCAGTTTGTGGATATACCCAAAACGTTGCATATCATTCAGCATAATCTTTCAACACCTCAAGGCATTCTTCTAACATTTCTGGCAAGTGTTGTATTTGTCCTGGCCTTCTCTTTTCGCGCTATACGCTGGAAATTCTTCTTAAATCCAGTGCGTAAAGTGAGTGTGATCAAAATCATTCAACTCTTTCTCATAGGCGTATTTCTAAACTTCGTTCTGCCGGTTCGCGCCGGAGAACTTGCTAAAAGCCTTGTATTAAAACGCATTGCACACATTCCACTCAACCAGTCATTACCAACTATTACAATGGACAAGGCAATGGACCTGCTACCCGCTTTGTTTCTTGTCGCACTCATACCATTTTTAGGTATACAAGTGAACAGCATAGTCTGGTCTATCCTGGGACTAGCCAACGTCAGCCTTGTCGGTCTGATACTGTTCACTCTATTAGCTGGCTGGAAATATTCCGTTGCTATTCGTCTTCTACAACTCATTACAAAATTTCTGCCACGCTTCTTAAAGAAAAAGGTTGAGGCATTTGTGATCGGGTTTGTGGATACACTGCTTTTAAGTGCGAAGCGACCTGTAACACTGGTTACAGCTGTGTTACTTACGGGTGTCTCTGTTTTTCTTGATGGCCTGTACAACTTTTTCGCGTTCTGGGCCATTGGACACCCGATTAGCATTTTTCAAGCTCTGTTTGGCTATATGCTCTACAACTTGTTTTATATTTTACCTAACCCGCCGGGGCAAGTTGGTAATAACGAGGTTGTAGGGCTTCTCATCTTTAGCAGCATTCTACATGTTCCGCCAGAGAGCGTCACGGCTATGATTGTATTTTTCCATATATGGTCAGGTCTGCTCATGTGTGCGATGGGCATGGGGTGCCTTGCCGCGTTAGGCGTTTCGTTGTCGAGTGCGGTAAAAGCGCAGACAGATGGCGAAGCTGCGTTAGCTTCAACTGAAGTATAACAAGTTACGTATAAAAACAAGTAACCAGGGCACCCGCAAGGGGAATACCTCTTCCATACAACGGAGTCCCGTTGTATGG
>CAXTUE010000416.1:3089-4730 GCA_964247355.1 uncultured Ktedonobacteraceae bacterium
CCCCCATGGGTAAACCCCTACACAAAAACCGGTTCCCGGTTTTTTGTAATTTTTTATCCCGTTGGGGGGTGCCCTGGTCCCTGCTACATGATGATTGACAATCCAGTGGCTTGCTAGAATCGCTCCTCATCTGCTACTATTGGTATCATACCTCGATTGGCTGATACACCTATTGTTGCGCTATTTTTCGGAGGGTTAACAATTTATGGAGATGACCGATAGGCCAGAAATCAGTGTAGGTACACAGATTCCCGCAGAGCAGCGACGGCTGTCCATCTTCGATCAAGTCAACCTGAACATCTTTTGGATTGCGAACCAATTTCACTGGCAAGCCCTGTTAGCGGTTGTTATTCCTAGCATGGTGGCGACTCTTCTTGACCCGAGTCACAAGGATATTAACCTTGCGATTGTCGTCAATGCGGGTACACTGGTCGCCTTTGTTGTGAATCCGCTTGTAGGTGCTATTTCGGACTACGCAACATTTCGCATGGGCCGCCGCCGCCCGTTTATGATCTGGGGCACAGTTCTTAACGTAGTTGTGCTGGTCCTCTTTGCATTCGCGCCCTCATGGCTCTCCAGTGGTGCGCTTCTCTTCACCTTTGCGGTCCTCTTTCTCCTCTTACAGTTCAGCAATAATGTCGCGAACTCGCCGTGGAGCGCAATCATCGCCGACAAAGTGCCGCAGAACCAGCGTGGCCTCTCCTCCGGCTTCAATGGCCTCTTCAATCTACTAGGGACCATTCTCGGTTCCGTCGTGGCGGGCATAATTCTGGGCGGCAACATGTCTTTGCCACTGTACAAAAACGCGGTTGTACAGGTGTTTTTGCTGATTGCCGTTGTACAGATTGTCTTTGTGGCCTACACGGTGCTAACTGTGAAAGAAGTGGCATCGCCGCCAGAACAACACGTCAAACTAGATGTTCGCTCTTTTTTCAAACGCTTTCTGTTTAAGCCTTCACAATATCCCGATATCTCATGGGTCTTGCTGGCGCGCTTTCTCGTCATGATGGGCATTTGGAGCGTCTACTATTTCCTGCTGTACTACTTCGACGATGTGCTGGGCGGCAGAGGCGTGAAAACGATTTTGCTCGGCACTCCCTTTTCCGGCGCTCAGTTTAACGGTGTACTATTCCAGCCAGTGCTTTTGTTGCTAGCGTTGCCAACCTCAATCCTTGCGGGCTGGGCCTCAGATCGCTGGGGACGCAAAAGTCTCGTCTACCTCTCAGGCGTCATGATGGCTGTTGTGTGCCTGATTTTCATTCTCTTCCAGAACCAGTATGCTGCATTGCTCGCCGGTGCCTTCTTCGGCGTTGGCTATGGAGCCTATACAAGTGTTGACTGGGCATTGACAACCGATGTGTTGCCGCCAACCGATGAGGCTGGCAAGTTCATGGGCATCTGGTCCGCCGTCGGCATTTTGCCACAGGTGGTCGGCATCACAGTTGGTGGCGTGATTTTGCAGTTGTTACAGACGCTTCCCAATCATCTAGGCTATACATCGCTTTTCTTGCTCACCGTCGTCTATATTGCGCTCGGTACGCTGGTGATTCGACAGGTAAAAGGTGCTAGGTAACCTGGCGTAGGGACCGTATTCATAAACTACCGTTTTGGCGGGAACACCCCCAACCGACCTGATTAATT
>CAXTUE010000417.1:0-4719 GCA_964247355.1 uncultured Ktedonobacteraceae bacterium
TATGCTCAATCGAGCCGTTAAAAAAGTGCCAAATCATCTTTGACAGACTACTACAGATACTTGTGTCTCTCATTAATTACATAAAGATTTTCGTAGTATATAATAACTCCATGAACAAGACAGATCGTTTACTGGCGATTGTGCTGGAATTGCAGGGCAAGGGCAAGCAACGCGCCGAGGATTTAGCCAGAACGTTTGAGACGAGCAAACGCACCATCTACCGCGATATCGAGGCGTTGTGCGAGGCGGGCGTGCCGCTTATCTCAATCCCAGGACGCGGCTACTCGTTGATGGAAGGCTATTTTCTGCCACCGTTGAGCTTTGCAAGCGACGAGGCAACGATGCTGTTGCTGGGCACCGAGTTCATGGCACAAAATTTCGACGCCCAGTATCGAACGGCGGCGCAGGCCGCCGGTCGCAAAATAACAAGCGTCCTGCCAGAAAAGCTGCGCGCCGATGTCGCCTACCTGCAAAAGAGTATTCGCTTTATTGTCGCCGAGCAACGGCCCGCCGAAGCTCTGATGCTTCAACAGGTGCGCAGAGCAATCATTGAACGCGTCACGGTACGATTTGCGTACTCGAAGCGTTATGGTCAGAATGGGCAAGAGACACAAACGGTTCGCGAGGCCGATCCCTATAGCCTTGTGCATGTCACAGGTACGTGGCATATGACCGCCTATTGTCACTTGCGTAAAGACTTGCGCATCTTTCGTCTTGACCGCATGGATGCGCTTGAGGTCTTGCCACAAGCCTTTGTCCGGCTGGCCAACTACAAGGTAGAGGCGCTTCACGGGCGAGAACGAAACCTGACCGTACGCCTGCTGTTCGACAAAGAGATAAGTCGCTGGGTCCACGAGTCGCGCAACTACTTTGTCATAGCAGAGGAGGAGATGGCGGAAGGTCTTCTGCTCACACTGCAAATACGCCAGGAAAGCGAGATTGTGCAATGGCTGCTCGGCTGGGGCCAGCATGTCCGCGTCCTCGAACCGGAGTCGCTTCGCAAGAGGTTGATGGATGAAGCAAGAGGAATATTACAACACAATGAATAAAAATCCTTACTCAACGCGAAGCGTTGAGTAAGGATTTTTATTCATTGTGTTTCATCGTGTAACTAGCTAGCGATGACGCGATCTGTCGCTATCTTATAGATGATGCGTACGTCGTTGGGGGTACGATTGGCGTATGTGTCGCGACCAGTATATTTCTTTGACATCTTGTCGATATGCGCGTCGGCACCTTCTTCAGTAGCCTCGGCGATATGTCCACGTATGGATAGCCAGTGCCAGGGATTTTCGGAGTCAACGATATCGAGACCAACCTTAGGCTGTCTATCCATATTCAGAGCTTTTTGCCTGCCCTTAGATGTGTTAATCAACACGTGTGTACCATCAAAATCAACCCATACGGGGGTCACTTGTGGTGTTCCATCAGGCATAACTGTGGCTAAATGCGCGAGTAAAGGCTTTTGGAAAAGGTCTAATGCCTTTTCAGGAATGCTTTCTGCCATAGAAAATTTCTTCTCCTACTACGCTTTCCGTAGAAACTTTTGTAAGAAACAGAGAGAACATTAGTTACTCTCAATTACTTCCTCATTGTATCTTAGTTTCTTTGCCTAACGCAAATACGCTTATCTATAAGCACGTCTGCTACTGACATAACGTTGTCACAAGACTCGTGTACGCTTGTACAGTCGAACAAGGATTGATGAACCGTCTGTAGGGAGCTATATTCTATTACACTCTTGCTAGCGACTATCTATGTCGGGAGGAATGTTGAAACGCAGGTCAATGACCTTCAACGTTGTCAGTCGCCGACACGGGTGTAGTAGAATATATCTCTCTACGGGCGAACTGGTAAATTGAATTTATCAAAGGAGTGCTACACATGACCACGACATTCAAGCAACTCACACCCAATCTTATGGTTGAAGATGTGAACACAACAATAGACTTCTATAAAAACATTCTTGGCTTCGAGGTGCTGGCAACTGTACCGGAAACAGGGACATTTAACTGGGCCATGCTCAAGCAAGGCAATGTAGAGATACAACTTCAGACGCGAGCCAGCCTATCGGAAGAGATACCTATCTTCCACGATAAGCCAATTGGCGGCGCATTGACGCTCTATATTGGCGTAGAAGGTATTCAGGAATTGCATGAACGTATCAAGCAGAGGGTGCGTGTCGTACAGAATATGCATACCACCTTCTACGGCACTCGCGAGTTTGCCATTCAGGATAGCAACGGCTTCGCCATTAGTTTCGCGGAAACAGTGTGAGCATGGTCGAGCAAGCACAAGATGATGGCATAACCATAGAGTGTTACAAACGTATGAGCTTGCTCGTATACAGAAATGAGAGGCATAATAAAAATCTTTTTTGAGGTATGTATTGTATGAGCGAGACAAAGACCGTGATGCGCTGGTCAGAACTACAAAATTTGCCCGTGACCATTCCCGGTGAAGGCATCACCATTGGCACTGTTGTCGATTGTTTTTTTCAACCCGACACAAACGCTATTTACGCACTAAAAATACGGCTACGTCTGTTAGGCGAACGTTCGCTACCGGTGACAGGGATTAGAAGTATTGAGACAACAGGAGTTACTATTCCAAGCGCGCAAATGCTTGTGGAGCGTCTGCCACACCTGCCACTTGTGAGCGAACTTCCCTCAGCACTTATTAAAAGCGAGAGCGGAGGCGACATTGGCAAGGTCAACGCAGTACTACTGAGTACAGATTTGCCAATTACATTGCGCATTGTTGGCATCGAGATGGCAAGAGGCTCAGGCAATCGTACGCAAACATTTGGTGCCGATGCCATCGGTAGTTATCACGAAGGCACTATCGTAGTGACCGATACGGCTGCAAAAAGACTAAAATAAAAGAAACACAACACAATTGCCGCTCTACAGAGCGGCAATTGTGTTGTGTTTCTTTTATTTTTCCCCAGTCAGCCGGGCCACCTCTTCCTCGGCCTCGCGCGCCTCTTTGCGACGAGCAAGCTTTTTGAGGGCCTCGGCCTTGCGTCGCCAGTTGTCCGCGTCATTGGGTGCGAGCTTGACCGCTTCCTCCGCCGCTTCCAACGCCTCTTTATGACGCCTCAACTGTTTGAGCACCAACGATTTGTTGTGCCATGCAGATGCCATACGTGGATTGAGGCGTAGTGCGCGATCATATGCCTCAAGCGATTTCTGGTAGTTGCGCAGGTGGTAATGCGCGTTGCCAAGCCCGTTCCACGAGAGAGGGGCGTTAGGGTTGAAGCGTACCGCCGAATCATAGGCAATGAGGGCCGCATCATATTGCTCAAGCTCACACAGCACGTTGGCCTTGCCATTTAACGCTGGTGCATAACGTGGATCGATACGTAAGGCTGAGTCATACGAGCTAATAGCTTCTGTCAGGCGTTTCAGGTCGGTGAGAACGTTACCACGTTTATCGTACGCCTTGACGAAATTGCGATCAAGTTGAATAGCCTTGTCGTAATTTTCGAGTGCGCTTTTGAGCCGTTGTTCCGCGTAGTAGACGTTGCCCATGCCGTAGTAGTTCGGTGCATAGTTCGGGTTGAGCTTTTGCGACTCCTGAAACGCGTTGAGTGCCTCCTGAAAACGTCCGAGGTCGTAGAGTGTATTGCCCTTCGCGTTCCAGTAAGTGGCGTTGCGCGGCTCTGCCGCAAGTGCCTGCTCGAATACTCGCAATGCCTCTGGAAAGCGTCGTAGTTGACGTAAGACGAGACCCTTGTTGTGCAATGCCTGACCCAGATGTGGCTCGTAGTGTAGCGCGGTATCAAAAGAGAAAAGAGCCTGTTCGGGCAAACCCAGTGCGTTCTGCGCGACTCCCTTCCCATTCCAGGCAAGGGCGTTGTCCGCCTCCAACGTCAATGCTTGCTCGAATGCTGCCAGTGCCTCTTTGTTGCGGCGTAACATGTTGAGAGCCGTCCCCTTGCCATTCCATGCAGAGACAAGCTTGCTATCCATATGGAGTGCTCGCTCAAACGAGGTCAGGGCTTCCTGGTGTTTGCCGTTCAAGCCATGCGTTGTGCCAATTTTCTGCCATCCTTGAGCATCTCTGGCCTGATGTGCCTGCCGTGTCTGGGCTGTACTTGTCGTGTAAGGGCTATATGGTGGTACAGTAACGGTTGGCTGTTTGGTGGTCGCGGGAGATGGACGTGGAACGGTACGGATCAGAGTGCCACTGATGCGCTGATCCTCAGTGCGGCGCAGAGTCATTTCGACCTCTTTCGCGCTGGCGGGCCGATTCTCAACCTTCATATCGAGCATCCGAATGAGCAGCGCATTCAACTCTTCCGGTACCGATGGATTCAGTTCGGAGGCCGGTCGAAAGAAAAATGGTTGCTCGCTTGGATCAACGCCCGTCAGCAGGCAGTGCAGGAGCGCGCCGAGACTGTAGATATCGGAGCGCGGTGTGCTTTGCGCCTTGCCATATTGTTCTGGCGCGGCAAAGCCTGGAGAACCAAAGGCAACAGTATCATGTGATTGGCCCGGCTTGAAGATGCGCGCAATGCCGAAGTCGATCAGATAGATATGACTTTTGCTAATCATTACATTTGATGGCTTGAGATCGCGAAAGATAATCGGCGGCTGGTGCGTGTGCAGGTGACTCAACACATCGCACAATTGCATGCCCCAATCCAGAGCCTGCTCCAACGAAACAGGTCCCCCTCCCTTGTGCTCCAGATAGTCCTCTAATGTCTCACCGACC
>CAXTUE010000418.1:0-4717 GCA_964247355.1 uncultured Ktedonobacteraceae bacterium
CTCAATGGCACGTTCTACCGCATTCTCAAGAGTCAGTCCTACTCGAAGGCGTTCAACGACACTACTACAGGGAGCAACGCATTTACCTATCAAGATGCTAGTGGCAATAATGTTACCGTTCCTGGTTACAATGCAGGTACTGGTTGGGACCCAACAACAGGTGTTGGCACACCTAAAGTGAGTGATCTGGTACCACTTTTATTGGCATCGAGATAGTATAACGTCGGCGGGGAGAACCTCTACAGGTTCTCTCTACTACGCATAAACAGCGATACCCGAAGATGGTTTTGCTATCTTCGGGTATCGCTGTTTTTATATATCTTATTCATTCTTACCCGAAATCTGCGTACGAATCTTCTTACTATAGAATGGTTTATTTCTAAGTATTCTCTGAAATCTGGTAGGAAGAATAAAGATAGGATGAAACACAGCAAACAGAGTTCGCCCACACTGGAGGCATCGACATGGCGCGAGCAACTGGGCATCCATATCAGAACGCCCGAAGAACGCAAACGCGTTGCTCACCAACTCGGTGTTAACCCACTCACCCTGACACGATGGGTCAACAATGAATCCTCTCCCCACAGGCGTTCACTACAAAAACTACTTACTCTTTTGCCCTCGTTTGAAACAGAGCTTATAGACCTTCTACATGATGAAACAGTCAGTAAGTCAGTTCCTCAGGAGGAACGTACTCATGTTTTACTGCCACTCTACACAAACGTTCTGAATGCCTATACTACAACCCACCCAACACTTCTCTTCTGGTCAATCTCGCGCCTTATTTTACAGCATGCACTGCTACATCTAGGAACAGGTAAAGCCCCACTAGAAATTACCGTCGTGCAGTGTATGCCTCCTACGTACACTGGGCAGATAAGAAGTCTACGCGAAATCTTACGCGAGAGTAGCAGGAGTACACCAGATAGTACAATACCTCATCAGAGCGTCTTCTTTGGCTCTGAGTCCCTAGCGGGTGTTGCGGTTGCGTCGCTTCATACAAAAGTGGTCTATAATTTTGCTGAAGAACGCACCATCTATCCCCGAATGCTAGACATTGGCGAGGAATGTAGTAGTATTGCATGCCCAATTCTTTATACTAACCGGGTTGCGGGTTGCTTACTAGTCTCAAGTGCCGTCTCTAACTACTTCTCGGCATCCCAACGGCAGTTGATTGAGCGGTACGCTGAACTGTTTGCGCTTGCGTTCAACCATGAGCAGTTTTACCCGTTTGAAACAATTGCCTTGCTTCCTATGCCAAACGAGCACGAGCAACAAGAAGCTACCACCACATTTCGTAAACGTGTGAGCCTTGCCATGAAAGACGCAGGAGCTGCGCAACCATTGACTCTACGACAGGCTGAGCAACAGGTGTGGCAACAGATAGAACAGGAACTACTCACATTATGATGTAGGGACCGCATTCATCACGTCCCACCCAACCCCCCCGCCACCCCCATCCCACCCCCCCCTCCCTTTAATACCGCGGTCCCTACGGTCTCCAAAATATTTTGTGAAACACCATAACCGGTCCCTACATTTTTCCCCTTGCATCCCCTTTAACGATGTTGTATTATAAGGATGTTCGCACTCACACGATGAGAGTGCTAAAATATTTACATTAAGGTACATCTGTCTACCCTCTTCAAACAAAAATATATACGTAGACAGGGAGGAACATCGTATGTCAACAGTAAGCGTCAAGCTACAACCACTCGGCGACCGTCTAGTTGTGAAGACGACGGAGCGCGAGACCACGACCAAGAGCGGTCTGGTACTACCCGATACCGCCAAAGAGAAGCCCCAGGAGGGCGAAGTGCTTGCCGTCGGTCCTGGCAAAATTCTGGACAATGGCAAGCGCGCGACACTTGAGATACAAGCGGGCCAGCGTGTGCTGTTCGCGAAGTACGCAGGAACCGAAGTCAAAATTGATGGAGAAGAGTATCTCATTCTCCGTGAGAACGATATCATGGGTATCGTCGAATAACGACAGCCCAAATATATAAGTAGGAGAGTCTACCGTGGCAAAACGATTACAATTCAATGACGAGGCACGTCATTCCTTGAAGAAGGGCATTGACGCACTTGCTGAGGCGGTCAAGGTGACACTTGGACCAAAGGGCCGTAATGTCGTGCTGGACAAGAAGTACGGTGCCCCAACCATCACCAACGACGGCGTGACCATCGCGCGCGACATTGATCTGCCCGATCCGTTTGAGAATATGGGCGCGCAACTCTTGAAAGAGGTCGCGACCAAGACCAACGACGTTGCAGGCGATGGCACCACGACCGCAACAGTACTGGCCCAGGCCATTGTGACCGAGGGCTTAAGAAACCTTGCGGCGGGCGCGAACCCAATGATTCTACGCCGTGGTCTTGAGGCCGGTGTTGATGCCGTCATCGCGGAAATCAAGTCGATGAGCAAGCCAGTTGAGACGCGCGAGCAGATCGCACAGGTCGCTTCTATCTCTGCCGCCGATGCTGAAATTGGCGAACTGATCGCCGAGGTAATGGATAAGGTTGGCAAGGATGGCGTGATTACGGTCGAAGAAGGCCGCAGCATCTTCATGGAGAAAGAGTACACCGAGGGCATGCAGTTTGACCGTGGTTTCATTTCGCCCTACATGGCGACAAACCAGGAGAACACCGAGGCCGAACTGCCTAATCCCTACATCCTGATTACCGACAAGAAGATCAGTGCGGTCGCCGATATCCTGCCAATTCTTGAGCGTGTGCTACAGGCTGGCAACAAGAATTTCGTCATCATCGCGGAAGATGTCGATGGTGAGGCACTAGCAACACTCGTTGTCAACAAACTGCGTGGTGCCTTCAACGTACTGGCAATCAAGGCTCCTGGCTTCGGTGATCGCCGCGAAGCCATGCTCGAAGATATCGCGGTCTTGACCGGCGCCACTGTCATCACAGAGAAGCGCGGCCTTCGCCTTGAGAATGCAACCCTTGAAGACCTTGGCCGTGCTCGCACAGTCACCGCGAACAAAGACAACACCACGATTGTCGAAGGTACAGGCGCCGAGCAAGATATTCAGGGCCGCGTACGCCAGATTCGCGCGCAGATCGAGGGCACGACCAGCGACTACGACCGCGAGAAACTGCAGGAGCGTCTCGCGAAATTGGCGGGCGGCGTCGCAGTTATCAAGGTAGGAGCCGCAACCGAAGTGGAACTGAAAGAGAAGAAGCATCGCGTAGAGGATGCTCTTTCCGCGACACGTGCCGCCATTGAAGAGGGCATCGTCCCCGGTGGCGGTTCCGTCCTGGTCGCCGCTATCTCAGCACTTGACAATGTGCATGTTGCGGCGGGTGAAGAAACCACTGGCGTCAACATTCTGCGTCGCGCCCTTGAGGAGCCACTGCGCCAGATCGCCCTCAACGCCGGTCGTGATGGTGCCGTCACCGTTGCTGAAGTACGCAATAGCAAGCCGGGTGTGGGCTTCAATGCTCTCACTGGCCAGTACGTCGATATGTTCCAGGCGGGCATCGTTGACCCGGTAAAGGTCACACGTTCCGCCTTGCAGAACGCATCAAGCATCGCTGGTATGGTGCTCACAACCGACACGCTCATCACTGACGCGCCAGAAGAGGCAAGCGCAGCACCTGCTATGCCTGCTGGCATGGGCGGTATGGGTGGTATGGGCGGCATGATGTAGTCTTTCGCAGCCAGGGGGGGGTGGGGGGAGGGGGGGGGAGATGGTGGGGGGTGGAGATGGGGGGTAGGGGGTGTGGGGCCTTTTAATGGTTTCACTATTTATTGGCCCCTTTGGGTTTTGCGCCTGGCTGACATATACTGGAATAGGTTAGTTCTTTTTGTGGAGGCCACCCACATGGAAAATTCGATTCTTATCGGGCTGAGTCTACTTGGGGTTATGATTTTGCTGGTTGCGCTGGCACGCAGGCTACAAATTCCTTACCCTATTTTGCTTGTTGTTGCCGGACTAGGGATAAGCTTTATCCCCGGTCTGCCACGTATTGAACTCAATCCCAGCTTCATCTTTGTGCTATTCTTGCCACCAATTCTACAACTTTCGGCATTCTACACTCCTATGCGCGATTTTCGGGCGAATCTACGTGCCATTAGCTTCCTCGCAATTGGTCTGGTGCTTGCTACTACGATTGTCGTTGCGATTGTTGCACATGTGGTGATTAAGGATTTGCCGTGGGCAGCCGCCTTTGTACTCGGTGCCATCGTCGCTCCGCCCGACACGGTAGCGGCCAGTAGCATTGCACAACGCCTCAAGTTGCCTCGACAGATTGTTACCGTCTTAGAGGGAGAAAGTTTATTGAATGACGCGACCTCGCTGGTTGCGTATCGTGTGGCGGTGAATGCTGTTCTTTTCGGCTCCTTTTCTCTGTTAGAGGCGGGTTGGCAATTTTTACTTTCTAGCATTGGCGGCATTCTTGTTGGCGTTGGCGTTGTGCTTGTGTTGCTGCCACTTTTCCGACGACTCACCGATGATATTCCTGTCTATCTTATTTTGTCTTTCCTTTCAGGATACGCGGCTTATATAATAGCGGACACATTGCATGTCTCCGGCGTACTGGCGGTAATCGCGCTTGGAGCGATGTACATCCAACCACGTTTTAACACAATGACTCCCGAATTGCGCATTCCGGGCACGGCGATCTGGGATATTGTTGTCTTTCTGCTCAATGGCTTGATCTTCATTCTTATCGGTTTACAGTTACCGGGCATTATTGACAA
>CAXTUE010000419.1:0-1374 GCA_964247355.1 uncultured Ktedonobacteraceae bacterium
ATCTGAAGCCTTCCTTCTACTACAGTCTAAAGCACTATGACTTTGCGAGTCAGAGAAGATGATGAAAATGAGGTACACTAGCAGCAAGAGGAACGTGTCAAGGCCGGATCTGACGAATGATACCGCGAGTTCGAGTCTAAAGCTGGCCTAGGTGCGACCAGAAGAGATGATTGTCGCCACGCTCCGCAAGGAGCCAAGCACGCGTAGGAAACTTGTGTTTGTTTCCGCACCTCGCGTTCCTCTTTGGCTGGAAGAGAAGTTGAGCTTGAGCAAAAGGAGTGGAACTCATGCAAGTTGTTCATCAGCACTGCTGTGGACTCGATATTCACAAGAAGACCGTTGTTGCCTGTATCATGATCACATCAGCAACCGGAGAAGTGCAGAAACAGGTGCGAACGTTCTCCACGATGACCGTAGACTTGCTCACCCTCGCTGATTGGCTCAGGTCGTTCCAGGTGACTCATGTTGCCATGGAATCAACAGGCGTGTTCTGGAAACCGGTCTTCAATCTTTTAGAAGAGGTCTGTACGGTGATCCTCATCAATGCTCAGCATATGAAAGCGGTTCCTGGACGCAAGACAGATATCAAAGATAGCGAGTGGATTGCGGATTTACTGCGTCATGGATTGTTGAGAGCAAGTTTCATTCCTCCCCAGCCAATTCGCGTGCTTCGGGAACTCTCTGGCTATCGTACCTCCCTCGTCCAGGAGCGTGCCCAAGAAGTTAATCGCTTGCAAAAAGCACTGGAGGGGGCCAACATTAAACTGGCAGCAGTTGCCACTGATGTGCTGGGCAAAAGCGGACGAGACATGATCCAAGCATTGATCGATGGCACCACCGATGCGGATGTTCTCGCCGAGTTAGCACGAGGGGTGTTGCGCAAGAAGCTTCCCCAATTGCAGGAAGCCTTGTTTGGTCGCGTACAACCTCATCATCGTGTCTTGCTCCGTCATATCCTCGCGCATATCGATTTTCTCGATACTCAGCTATCTCAACTTCTCGACGAGATCGAAACGCACCTAGACCCCTATCAAGAGGAACGCGACTTACTGGAGAGTATCCCAGGTATCCAAGCCACGACAGCAGCAGTGATCATCGCAGAGATCGGGGTAGATATGAGTGTTTTTCCCTCAGACAAGCATATTGCATCTTGGGCTGGCATCTGTCCTGGCAATCGGCAAAGTGGTGGCAAACGACTGAGTGGTGCGATTACCAAAGGCAACCCCTATCTGCGTTCTATTTTAACGCAGGTCGCCTGGGCGATTTCGCACACGAAAAACAATTACCTCTCTGCCCAGTATCGTCGCCTCGCCCGACGCATGGGGCGGAAGAAGGCCATTGTCGCCCTAGCGCACAGTGTCCTGGTGATTATCT
>CAXTUE010000419.1:1410-4717 GCA_964247355.1 uncultured Ktedonobacteraceae bacterium
CCATGTGTTGCGTACCAAGAAGCCTTATGCAGACTTGGGTGCCGACTATTTCGATACCCTTGACAGCACCCGTGTTCAACAACATCATATTCACCGCCTCGAACAACTTGGGTTCACGGTGACGGTCACTCCCAAGGAGGCTGCTTGATACAAGGGGACCTCCGAAGGGATTTTCGTAGGAACGTTAGGGGAATGTAAACATGTACAAATGCGTCACAACAAAAATGAAAAAACTAGTAATATTGGTATAAATGCTTCCGCACCACTGTCCTTTTTAGGCTTCATATGTTCCGGTTTGGGTCGCATACCGAGTACCCATTCAAACTCCGAAATGAGTCCCTCTTCATTGTGCGGATCAATCGGCAGACCATTGAACTCCCAATCAACACGGCCATCCGATGATAAATATGCAGGGGTATCCGACAAACCACTCAGTGCTAGGGTTCCGGTAGCTCCAAGGGTAATGCCTACTCCTCGCCCAAGCTTTGCAGCCAATGCGCCTCGGCCCTCAAAAACATCCAGGGGGCGTACGATTCCCTCTGGCGTAGTCCCAACTGCTTGACCCTCGATATATTGAGTAGCCTTTTTTGCTGCATATTTGGCGTCGCTTCTCTCTCCTGCGTTTTTTGCGGCCGTTTGTGCTAACTTGGTATCCGAGAGGACTTCTTCGTTCTTCTTAAATTTGCCTCCTTTGGCATTGACTTCATCGGGATTAATCTTGGCGACCGCGTTCCTATCACCACCTGCTCTCAATACTGCCCCATCTGCGTCTTTCGTCCACGATGTTCTATCGGTGCCAAGTTTATCTATTGCGTCTGGGCCTTTGAGGTGTCTCACCGTCATTTTTGCTTCTGCGTTTGCGCCAGTTAATGGCACATTCACTCCTTTTGGTTTAATAGCTCCAGATTTTTCAAATGTGTCCGCGTGAGCTGGAGCATCCTTTATCGATTTGTAGTAGTTGGGGTTGGAAGCTTGTGACTTTTTGTATATTTTCAAAGCTGCTTTTTCTGCTGCCTCGCCGGTGATGGTAGGCACTTCGCCCATAGCGCCTGTCACAGGCAACTGTCTTAATGGCTGATTTATTGCAGCGTCACTTTTCCCTGTGATTACTTGTGGCTCAAAATCACTCTGGGCAAAAGAACTTTGCGGAACTGAATCACTCTGGGCAACTGAATCGTTTCCACTAGGATCGGTAAACCGAAATGGGTTGTCATGTACATAGGTGTAAAGATTCGATCCGTCCCACAACTCTCCCGGGTCACAGCTTGCCCACCTCCCCAACCACGGCGCAAAATACCGCGTCCCGTGGTAATACAACCCGCTTTCTTCATCCCGCTCCTTGCCAGTGTAACGGTATCGTTTGGCGGCTGCTTTGATGTCCTTATCTACGGCTTGATAAGAGGTTGTGCCATACGGATGATATTCCTCGTAGCTGATCACTCGTGCGGTGTCGTCAGTCTCTACACAGGCGGAACCCAGGTGATTGTTGAATTGATAGCGAATCAATTTCTCTGGCAATGTGTTCGGCGGAGCGTCAACGTCTACGGTCTTTGTCTCCACCAGCGCGATGCGCTGTTTGTCGTCCATCACATGCAGAGCCTCACGTTCCAGCTCTTTTGCCCCGGTTGCACCATTGTATTCCCGGTAGATCTCGAACCCACCTAGGTAAATACATTCCTTCTGTTTGGTCCCGTTCTGGCGATGGATCACCTTGCGTACCCGCTGACCGGAAGCGTCGTACACGTAATAAGCTGTTCCACCTCCACCTAGATTAACAGTTTGTAGCTGGTCTTTGAAATCCCAGGTCATGCTGGTCAAATGGGGCATGGAAAACATGTTGCCATGGTCATCATAGGTATAACGTTCGCCATATTGCTGCAAGTCTGTTGAGTAATCTACCAATGCTGTTTCGCCTGGCACACTCGTACAGCGCAACCGATTATTATCTGGCAGATATTGATAACGACGATTCCATATGACCATTCCCGGCACTTCCACCTGACTACCAGCATGATGAATCATTTGCAGGATATTCCCGACTTCATCGTAGCGATAGGTTTCCACGTAGTTGCGCATCTCCTGGCAGTTGTAGGGAATCGGGTTGTTCATGCGCGGGGCATCATCCCAATAGGGTTGAAGGTCTTGTCCCCGATGTTCGCGTCCACTGGCAGCAATCAATCTGCAAATGGCATCGTATTGATAGTCATTACTCGCATCCACACAATCGTTCTCGAAAAATACACGCGGCTGTGCTCTATCAAAAATGTGGGTAATGTTTCCAGCCGGGTCATAAGTATAAGCTAAATCCTGTAATGTACGTTTATCTGGTTCAAGGTGAAGAGGGCGCGTCGTCACCAGGCGAAGCAAACGGAAGGTATCGGTATCATAGCTAAAGTCGGTGACGATGGGATGGCTCGCTTCGTTGTATTCGATCTTTGTCCGCTGGCCTTTGGCATTATAGTCAATATTGGTCACGAACGATTTAGCGACCACGTCGCCCCGTAGGTTGATATCCACCTTGTCAAGTAATTTGGCTTCATTGTAGGTAGGATGATAGACACTCTGGTCAGGAGAGGTGACCTCCGTCGGTCGGTTGAGCGCGTCATAACGGGTGCTAGACGCGAAGGTTTCGAACGACTGGTTCGTTGCCCAATCGGGGAGATATGTATAGTTGTTGACGAGCTGGCGTGTGCTGTGCAGCAGGTTGCCCTTGAAGTCATAGGCTTCTACAGGGTCGCCATTGGCATCGAGCCGCGCATTGATGACGATACCAGCAGAATCAAAATGTCGCAGGATACGAGTGCACAGGTTGAGACGTAACGCCTTATCTCTCTCGGCCTGGCTCGCGTTGACTGGGGGTTCGCCATATTCAACTTTGTCAATGAAAACATCACGATTGAATGTACGCTGATCAGAAGCCGTAGTCGTCCCACGAACGATCTGCGTTAGTGGCCTGCGTAGCGCGTCGTAGGTGGTGGTGAAATTATGACCACGACTGTCCCAGGCGCGGATCGGCTTCCCTGTCACATCATTCAGCATCCAACGCTCGCCCGCATCCATGCTGGATTGGTGAATGCGGTTACTCAACATGTCATAGTCATAGCGCATAACGACACGACTACGAGCGTCAATCACCTCGCGCTGGTTCCCCTCGATGTCCAGCACCACCCTCGTGTGGTAAAGCTGATCGTGACCATTGACATCTTTGCCATTGTTGGCAACGGTCAAGAATGTTCGTCCGAGGGTATCAAAGTAGGCTGAGGTCGGTGTATTGGCATGGAGGGCCGTGCTGGTTGCCGCTCGCTGT
>CAXTUE010000420.1:0-4705 GCA_964247355.1 uncultured Ktedonobacteraceae bacterium
CTCGCACACATCGAAGAGGCCCTGCCGCAGTTTCTAGGCTCTCAGATGCAGATGCCTCCCCTGTACTCCGCGCTCAAGCTGCAAGGGCAACCGGCCTACAAAAGAATGCGCGCGGGCGAAGAGATTACGCTTACGCCACGCCCTATTACATTCTACAAACTCGACATTCTGGATTGGCATGCACCGCGCCTGACACTGGCAATCGACTGTAGCAAGGGAACCTATATTCGCTCACTCGCCTATGACCTGGGTGAACGGCTTGGTTGTGGAGCACATCTCTCCGCACTCGTGCGTACCCGCAGTGGTCCATTTGAGCTAGAGGAAAGTGCTTCCTTAGAGCAAGTTGCACAAGCAGTTGAGGGCAACACCATCGAGCAACTACTTTTCCCTGCCGACACCGTGTTGAAACAGTATCCCGCGCTTTCCCTGGATGCCCCAACTGTAGAGCGCGTCCTGCACGGCAACAGTTTCTCCTATGACACAACTCCCTCAGAGTTAGCTCGTGTCTACGATGAGCACGGACAATTTCTCGCCATCGCCACATGGAATGCAGAACAAAAAATGTGGCAACCAAAGAAGGTGTTTCTCAATACCCAAGCAGAATACCCTTGATAGCCATACCGTCAGTGGAGGAATGCATGTGTTCTTCTCGATGAGAGCAAGAATGGCGTTTCAGGAAATACTATGGATAGGGTAGGGACGCAATTCATCACGTCCTTTTTCGTTTTTAAAATTCCCAGACGTACTTTTTTAAGGCGGTCCCTACCTCCAGCGTATCCACAATGTTTTATCATAAAGCTGTATTGCTAGCATATATAACCTGTGGTAAGATAGGGCCGGAGAACAGAAGAGCGGGCAACCTGCACCCTGCACCAGTAAAAGGAATGGCCCACGCGAAATTATGGAATGTACAACAACTCTGACACCTGAACAACACCCTATTGTGATTACCATTGGCAATTTTGATGGCATTCACAGAGGACACCAGTATTTGATGCACGAGTTAGGCAAAATGGCTAATACGCTCGGCGCGCTACCCGTCCTCGTTACCTTTGAGCCACATACGCTGATGGTGGTACGACCGGATATGGACGTACGCATTCTGACGACAACAGAAGAAAAATTAGCTCTCGCAAAAACGTATGGACACATCGCTGAAAGTATTGTCATTCATTTCACGCCAGCAGTGGTCGCGATGAGCGCAACCGAATTTATGGATAGCTTATGTCAGCGTTTCAACATTCGCGGGTTGATTGTCGGAGCAAATTTTAGTCTGGGCCGCAACCGCATGGGTGACACGACCTTTCTTGAGCAGTATGGACGCGAACACGATATTGCTATTCGCGCGCTTCCATTGGAAGAGGACGAACGGGTGCGCATCAGTAGTACACGCATCCGCGCCCTTGTGAGCGAAGGTCAGGTCGAGGAGGCAAACAAGCTGTTGGGCCATCCCACGCTGATTAGCGGCACAGTGCAGCATGGTGATGAACGAGGCCGCTTGATCGGCTTTCCAACCGCCAACCTGCTACCTGAACCATTTCGGCTGGTACCAGCAGATGGTGTGTATGCGGTCCGCGTTTCGCTACAGGAAGAACAGCATGACGCACGTGACACAAACGGAGCTTCCCCCGTCTATACTGGTGTAGCCAATATTGGTATACGTCCAACGTTTAATGGAACAGAACGTAGAATAGAAGTACACATTTTCGATGTCACACTCGATCTCTATGGCAAACGCCTGAAGGTGGATTTTATCGCTCGTCTACGCGGCGAGCAACGCTTCTCAGGCATCGAAGCATTGAAGACCCAAATATCCTCTGACGTGCAGCAAGCGCGGCAGAGACTATCGCACTAGGAGGGCGAGCACCTTGAAAGCTCCCCAAAACCCAATTTCAAAATTTGAAGCGTTTATGCAAAGCATCGTCGAAGGTACATTTGCCAGGATATTCCCATCTCGTGTCGAACCTGTTGAGATCGCACGCAAGCTTGAACGTGCCCTGGAAGACAATACACGTCTACAGGGCGAGGGCAGGCGACTTGCACCCAATATCTACGACATTTACCTGAGCATCAAAGATCACCAGCAAATGTCGCCGAGCCAGAATATGCTTATTCGCGATTGGCAAAACAATCTCGTGGAATATGCACGTCATCATCACTACACGCTGCGCACCGTGCCGGTTCTGCGTCTGCATGCCGATAGCTCGCTACGGGCAGGTATTGTGCGCATCGAAACGGAACTGGCAGACCGTCAAAGTGGCAATGCCGACGGTGGTATGGCAACACAGGCGCTCAGTGCTGAACAGCTAGCACAAATACGGGCGCAGTTGCCACAGGGACAACAACTCCCAGGCATAGACTCCTCCTCGCCAGGTCAAGCAGGAGCGCCGGCGAGTCGCAGTGCTGTGAGCAATCCAAATATCCCTGCGGTCTCTCAGCCATCGGCACCGCTTGTACAGGTACCACCAGCCCAGCTTGTCATTCGCTTACCACAGGCGGGTCAACAGACGTATCGCATCGAAAAACCTATTATCAATATCGGTCGCCAGTTAAGCAATGACATTATCGTTGAGGATAAACGCGTCTCTCGCTATCATGCGCAAATAAAATATTCACCAGATGGACAATTCGCCATCTTTGACCTTGGCAGTACAAATGGCATCACTATTAATGGCAGACCAGGGATGCGCCAACATACGCTACACAACGGTGATCGTTTTACCATTGGTAGCTATGATTTCTTTTTCGAGCGAAGGTAAATCTATTATGCCTTTAGATTCTTTCTTATTAATATTGCGGCTTTTACTGATCGTCTTGCTCTACCTCTTTCTGATGCAGGTCGTGATCGCGATTACACGCGATCTGCGCAAGACGGCGGCGGTGAGTACAGACAGTGCGAGAGGTGCGGCCTCAGTACTCGGTCATCTTGTTGTGGTGGATAGTGGTCCCACCAACATCACACCGGGGACGAGTTTCGATCTTGAACCACAGACAGTTATTGGGCGTGGCCCCACAAATACCATTCAGATACCCGACTCCTTCATTTCATCCGAACACACACGCATCTGGTATCGCAATGGGCAATGGTTTGTACAGGATGCTGGCAGTGTCAATGGAACGTTTGTCAATAATCAACCAGCCTATACCGCGCTACCAGCCAAGTTTGGCGATATCGTGCGTGTTGGCTATATTCAGTTTAAACTCGCACAATAATACTATTCTATAGTTTCCTGATTGCTAGATACGAGAGGGTGTTCTATATGGCAAGTCGATCTCCTGGCGTTTTTCGTCGCTATCGCTGGACAGAATTAGGGCTTCTCATCATTCCTTTCATGATTCTACTGCTTGAAATGTCACAGTTGCTGCTTGCGAATAAAGATCAAACCTCGTCGCTGAGCGTTAGAAATCTTCCAACAGTACAGGGACTGATTCCCGTAATTGGCCTCATTGCGGCACTCTTGATTGCGAATATTGTGATGAGTGCTTTTTTTCGCAAGGCAGATCAAGTACTACTGCCACTTGTTGGTTTACTAAGCGGCATTGGCGTCCTGATGGCGACACGTCTTGGGCCAGACCTTAGCCCGTTTCCAGACCCGGCATTGGGTTCGCGTCAGCTTGTGTGGGTCTTTTTAGGCATCATCGTATGTCTTGCCACGCTCTTTCTATTACGCAATATCAACCTGTTAGCCCGCTACAAATACAGTGTCGCACTCCTCGGCATCCTGCTTGTCTGTACAACACTCGTAAACACCTTTCGCGTTGGTTTCCGCAATCTCGACGCCCCCACACACGATCAGCTAAACATCGGTCCACTCAATCTACAGCCATCAGAACTCCTAAAAATTTGTATTGTTATCTTCTTTGCTGCCTATCTCAGTGAGAATCGCGATATTCTCGCCGAGGGCAGCCTAAAGTTCGGTCCATTTCGTCTCCCACCCTTAAAACAATTAGGACCGCTTGCGCTGATGCTCGGTATAGCCTTGTTGCTCTTCCTCTTCGTGCGTGAACTCGGCCTTGCCTTGCTGATTTACGGTCTGTTCCTTTCGATGCTTTATCTGGGTAGTGGCAAACTCTCATATGTTGCGACTAGCTTGCTCATCTTTGTTGTACTTGGCTTTATTGGATATACACTATTCAGTTACGTCCGTGCTCGCTTCTCGGTGGTCGGCATCAATGTTGTGAATTGGAGTGACGCAAGCGAAAAAATTTATAAGGCTACTGGTGGTGGCTTCCAGGTCGTACAAGGACTCATCGCACTTTGTAGTGGTGGTATTCTAGGTGCAGGGCTTGGACTTGGACATCCAGCGGGAAGAGGCTATGTACCTGTTGTTCAATCTGACATGATTTTCACTGCATTGGGTGAAGAATTAGGTTTAGCAGTACTTTTTGCCATCATCGCAATTTACCTGCTTATCATCTATCGCGGCTTTCGTATCGCAGTTGAAGCCACTGACACATTTAATCAACTGCTAGCCGCAGGTCTTACGTCGATTTTTGCGATACAAACATTTATCATTATTGCAGGTAATATGAAGTTTTTGCCGCTCACGGGTATTCCATTGCCGTTTTTGAGCTACGGTGGTAGCTCGATTCTGGCGAACTATATCATTGTTGGCATTCTGCTACGTATATCATATAACAGCGCAGTTGAGCGTGACGGAGGCGTGTCATAAGTTTGTCTTTCAGAAATACACACATACAATAG
>CAXTUE010000421.1:0-4684 GCA_964247355.1 uncultured Ktedonobacteraceae bacterium
CCTGGCATCTATAGAAATAGATATTACATGTACCTTTCGCACCTCACCCTGAGCGAGTTTCGTAACTATCGACAATTGAACGTTGCGCTTGGCCCTGGCCTCTTTCTCTTTTACGGTGAGAATGCACAGGGCAAGACGAACTTGCTTGAAGCGGTGAGTATGCTGTCTACCGCGACCTCTTTTCATGCGAGTAGCGACCGCGAAGTGGTTAACTGGCAGGCCGTCGATCATATCGCGCGCCTTGAGGCAACGGTGATACGAAAAGAGGGCGATGTGCATATCGAGCTGGTGCTATTCGACCCCAATCCCGATGCGGTACAAACTCCCCGGCGCGGTATGGAATTGCCTGCCAACACGCCACGCAAACGCATCAAGGTCAACGATCTGCCACGTCGAGCCATCGACTTGATTGGTCAAATGAAGGTAGTAGTATTTGCTCCAACCGATCTACACCTCGTCGATGGTCCACCAGACGAGCGTCGGCGTTTTCTCGATAGAGCCTTATGTCAGGTTTCGCCGCGCTATTGCCAGGACGTGGTGAAGTATCGCAAAATTGTGATGCAACGCTCCGCCCTACTCAAACGCATTCGCGACGTGCAAGAGGACCCTCGCCTACTGGACTTTCTTGACGATCAACTTGTAACGTTAGCGACACATATCGTGGGTGAACGCTACAAGATGATTACGAGCCTCACGCCGATTGCAAGCGAATTTCAAGCCTCAATCAGTGGCAAACGCGAAGAGTTGCGCATTGTGTATCGTCCCTCACTCAAAATAGATGCATCATGGGACAATCAGGAGGCAAAACAGCACTATCTTGAGCAGTTGCGTGAAGTACGCAAAAAAGAGATTTTGCAGGGGGTGTGCCTGTTGGGACCGCACCGCGACGACCTGGAATTTGTGGTTAATGACATCAACATGCTGATCTACGGCTCGCGTGGACAGCAGCGTACGGCGGCACTCTCGACAAAACTTGCCGAACTTACCTATATGCGCGACAGCACGGGCGACGAACCCATCCTGTTGCTCGACGACGTATTCAGCGAACTCGACGCCTCAAGACGCGAATATCTCCTGCAACAAGTACGCCAACATCAACAAGTCTTCCTGACCGCCACAGACCTGACAGGCTTCCCCGCCGAGATCGTGACGCAGGCGCATATCTATCGTGTGGAAAATGGGACGATAGAGGAAGAGTTATAAAGATAACAACATTGTTCTGTTAATAGGAACCATTCCTAATCGCTCATAAAAAGCGATAGCGTTTTTGTTAAACTCCCACACCTGCAATTCAAGGCTTGTCGCGCCTCTTGCCTTTGCCCACTCCGTGCTGGCTGCAAAGAGTTGATGACCAACACCTTTGTTATTATACGCCCTCAACACGGCAATATCGCTAATTTCTGCTACGCGACGGAGTATGAGATAGTTATAGGCTGGTGCGTCTTTTATATTCAGAAAAACATAGCCAACGACCTGCTTATCTAGCTCTGCCACAAAAACCGTTGTATCCTTGCCCTCGATCATGCTCGTGAAATATTCTACAGGAATGCCGCTCACACCCTGCCGAAAAATATCTGGATACGCCTCTGCATGTATTGCCTGTGTCTCAAAACCAATTGCGGTGATGGCTGGATGGTCTTCTTCGACAGCTAGACGGATGGTTACGCTCACAATGTCTCTCCCCGATAAAATCATACCTGTATCTGGAGATATCTTACCACGGATGTAGGGACCGATTTATCACGTCCTTGTCGGCACTACAATTGCCGAGCAGGACGGAATAAATCGGTCCCTACATGTTTGAAGCTTTACGCTGTAACTGTTGCCACGTCTGCTGAATGCGTGTAACCTCATCTTCGCTCGGCACAACGCGCCCATAGCGGATAGCGGTATATGCCTCAGTTACCACGCCTACCTCTGGTTCGGTGAAGGGAAGACCAGTACTCAAACGTGCCCGAAACTCGTAGGGCGTCTCGTCTCGTTTGCGCGGGTAGCCCCGTTGTGCGGTCCAACGCAACATGGCGCGGTACACTTCGCGAATGCTGCGAGCCGTTGGCTCGGTTATGATATTAGTTTCGCTTTCCTGAGACTGTGTTGCTCCTGCTTGTTGAGGAAAGAAACGGAGCCATAGAGCATGGAAAAAAGCTCTTGTTTGTGTCCAGAATAGCTCCCAGGACCACAAACTTTCATGAATTTCAACAGGTCGATGCGCACCACTTCTTTGTCGTCTACGTGAAAGGAGGCGTACAATCAATACAAGCAGTATGAGGATGAGAAGAGGGAGCAGTATTTTGATCGCGAGCACAAGTAAAGGGTTAAAGGAACCCTGTGGCGGCGGATTTTTGATACATTGGGCTGCCTGCGGATGTTGTTTACAAAGAACCTGAGCCGTTGGCGTGATAATTTTCGGGTCTTGCAGTCTGAAATGAAAGAGATTGAGCAGCCAGATAATCGGTGTTATGAGAAGTGTCATGCCTAAGGCAATAACGTTAGCAATAGCTGTATAGGCGAATGCTACAGGCTCAAAAATACGCTGTGCGTTCTTCAGAAAAGCAGGACTCGCGACTGCACCTACAAGTAAGGAAACGAGCAGTAGTATAGCACCGAAGGCTGTAATAATGCCTAAAAGTGCTCGCTCTTGCGAAAATATATTACCCTGTAGTCCAGTGGAGTGTGTGGCACGCAGAAATAGTGTTTGTGCGAGTGAATGCGCGGTTAATGCGAACAGAAGAAAGAGCGGAACGAGGAGGAGCAGGAGTATTTCATTGGATGATGCTGTATTCGCGACAGCTTGTAACACAATCACCGCAAGTATCACTGCGATGCCTATCCTAATCGTATTGAAAACACTTCCTGGCTCAAGTGCGCTATGCGATAAACGCAGACCGCGCCAGTAAAAATACAGTGCAAGCGCGATTATCACGACGATATGCACCGCTTCAGCACCTAGGAGAAGCAGGTCGCCAGTGAGGTTTCCAAGCCATGTCGGATCGAAGAAAGCTATTGAGCTAGCATATACACTCGACCAGAGCGAGAATAGCGTTGTTCCTACAAGGAAGACTACTACAATGAGCGTAAAAGGAAAAGATGTTGTAGAACCCAATGTAGCACTCGCTCGTCCTCTTTCGCGTGTGTTGGATAGCCAGTAGCTACTCGCGATGAGGACAAACGGTACCCATAATGGCAGAAAAAAGGTATGTGTTGAGCCTGCTAAGCCAATCAGAATAGCAGCAACCCAGCAGCCCTCCATCGCGGCAAAGAGATAAGGTAACAGACGTTCACTTCCACTCAATGCTGCTGAACGTGGAGATGCCGCATCTGCTGTACTTTCCTTTTGTTGTTCCAGTGAGTCCTGATTGTCCTGCGACTTCGTATCCATCGCACTCATCTCTCTTTTTGCAATGTGCTTGTGTTAGGCATTGTATGTTGCCTATTCTGTATTGTCAACGCGAATGACTATTGCATGAAAGCAAGAATAATTTCCTTTACATACTTCTCTTTGATGTGCTATCTTTAATTGTGCCATTGCTATGTTGCAATGGAAGCGTTTCCAAGACGAGCAAATACCACCATGATTTTCACAAAAAGGTGGAACACTATGACTCTGCAACCAACTATCCATGATGTTGCGCGTGTGGCGGGCGTTGGTATTGGTACTGTGTCACGCGTTCTTAACAAACACCCCAGTGTGCGTCCCGCTACACGTGAGCGTGTACTTGCCGCCATTGCTCAATTGCACTTCAAGCCCAACCCAATTGCGCGCAGCATGATTTCCAAGCGCACAGGCTCAATCGGTGTCGTTGTGCCATTCTTCACACGCCCATTTCATGTCGAGGTGTTGCGCGGTGTACAGAACGCGCTGTCACGGGCACACAAAGAACTGGTGATCTACAATGTCGAAAACGATATGCAGCGCGATGCCTATTTCTCTGAGCTACCTATGCATCGTAAGGTAGACGGTCTTCTCATCATCTCATTGCCGACGAGCGATACGGTCGCGCAAGAATTTCGAGAAGTTGGGCTACCCACCGTGCTGGTCGATGCATATAGTCCTTATCTTACCTCGTTGGTTGTCGATAATGTTGACGGTGCGTATCAGGCGGTGAAGTGTTTGATTGACAGGGGATATACGCGCATCGGCTTCATTAATGGTATCATTGAGGGAAATTTCAAGTTTAATCAAGCCAATGATCGCTTGATTGGCTTTCACCGCGCATTGGGCGAAGCAGGTTTGCTTTTTGAACCAACATTGATTGTTGAAAGTGCCTGGAATCGCCATGCAGGTCGAGATGCTGCCTTGCATCTTCTCACGCAAATGCCCCGCCCAACAGCTATTTTTGCCTCCTCCGATGTGCAAGCAATTGGTGTGCTCGAAGCCGCGCGAAGCTTGCGTATCTCTATTCCTACCGAACTTGCGGTCATTGGCTACGATGGTATCGAGGTGTCAGAGTTGTTGGATGTAAGCACGATCCAGCAACCAATGCAGCAGATGGGAGAACTGGGTGTTGAGAAACTCTTGGAACAGATGGCGGATCTTCACCTTGCGCCAGAACTCATCCGTTTGCCTACAAAATTAATAGAACGCAGTACAACGAAACGCGAACCATTTACTTTATAAAAATTTTATGGTATTGTTACTAATACAGTAAGGAAACGTTTCCACATTCCGCACGACCTCTCGTAG
>CAXTUE010000422.1:0-1181 GCA_964247355.1 uncultured Ktedonobacteraceae bacterium
GTAGAACAATGTTGTTTCGCCAGAGAAGCATACCCTAAAATTGCCAAAAAAACATCGTCCATCTGGACGATGTGTAGTCGTTGACAAATATAGTATAATGAGAGTGTAAGAGAAAGAAATAATCAACAGGTGGCTTCATATTGTGAGGCCACCTGTTTTTTTGTATACTACTTCTCCTCTAATGCTGCCTTGCCGATCATGGCGATTGCGGCATCGTCAATGGGGGGATGCTGCAGACCGGCGCGAACGTCGCGGTAGTAGCGTTGCATGGGCAGGGTCATGGAGAGGCTGGCAGCACCCATGAGGCGCATGGCGGTATCGACGATCTCAATGGCGTAGTTGCTGACGAGATATTTGGCGGCGGCAAACTGGCTAGCGGGTATACTGTTAGGGTCTGTGCTGAATTGCGCCGCGATACCGTAAAACACGGCGCGACACTGCAACAGGGCTAGCTCCATTTTCGCGGCCTTTTCCTGGATATGTGGGACGCTGGCGATGGGCTTGTCGAGCGAGGTCGGTTTGCGCTTACGGGCGAAGGCGATGGCTTCGTTGCGTGCTGCCGTAGCGATGCCGAGGTAGACGGCGGTTGTCGGAAATGACCATGCGGCAAGCCGTGTCTGGGCTTCGGGATTGGTTGGAAGCTGTTCATCGACAAAGGCGTTTGAGTCGACATGCACATTTTCCAGGAGCAGGTCGTTGCTGCCACTGCCGCGCATACCGAGCGAGTTCCATGTTTCTTTGACCTGCACACCCTCTGTGGTGCGGGGAATCAGGAATGAGCCACGATCAGCGTTGAGGGGCGTCAAGCCTGTTGTGTCCTCGATGCTACAGCTTACGATAAAGAATGTGAGTACAGGGCTGCCCGTTGTAAACGATTTGCGGCCCGTGATACGCCACGAGCCATCCTCCTGGCGGCGCGCAATGGTTGTAGGTTTGCCGCCGCGACTGGGGCTACCCGTCGCGGGTTCACTGGCGGCGGTGTTGATAATCGCGCCATCGTTCACAACGGTGTGGCAGAGACGCTCAAAGAAGGCGTTGGGGCTGGTCACATTTTCGGCCAGCTTCGCGACATTGGCTAGATGCATGCTCATCACCAGCGCGGTCGAGGCGTCGCCCTGTGCCAGTTGATGCTGTACCAGCGAGACTTCGAGCAGGTCGGCACCCCAGCCGCCGAAGTCGCG
>CAXTUE010000422.1:1191-4654 GCA_964247355.1 uncultured Ktedonobacteraceae bacterium
GGTTAGCGTTAAATAGCCCGATGCCTGTAAGTCTTTATAGTTTTCGACAGGAAACCTGCCCGCCCAATCGTTTTCGTTAGCGCGCTTCGCGAAGGTGGTTGCCAGTTCGCTCGCGATGCTTATCAGTTGTTTTTGACGGTCGGTTGTAGGGTATGCGGGGAAAGCCATAGGTGATATATTCCTTTAATTGTTTCAAAACAGGTGCATGAGAGATATTCTCCATACAGGCCGTTGGCCTGTATGGAGAATATCTCTCATGCACCTGTTATATTTCTGGATGTTCGGTGAGATGCGCAGCATGTTCTATCAGGGTATACACGCGTTTGATGAAAATCTCGAAGCGTGGATCCTGCGTTTGGCCGCGCTTCCAACGGGCATAAATCTGTTGCAGAATTACGGCGAGTTTGAAGTAGGCAAAGACCATGTAAAACTGCATCGAGGAGATATCCCGTCCACTTTTCTGTGCGTACAGCTCGATGAATTGTGCACGTGTCAGAAAGCCAGGGGAGGTTGTCACCGTTGGCAAGACCGATTTCATGTCCTCTGGATCGTCCGGTTGAATCCAGTAGCAGATAGAGACCGCGAGATCGAAGAGTGGGTCGCCAATGGTTGCCATCTCCCAATCGAGCACAGCAGTGGCCTGTGTCACATCTTCAAGGCTGAACAGCATGTTGTTGAGCTTAAAATCGTTGTGAATGAGCGATGGGGCGGGACTCGACGGTGTGTGTGCCACCAGCCATTGAGTGAGCGGGTCGACCTGCACTATCTCGTCTGTTTTGGCGCGGGCATAGCGTTCGATCCAGCCTTTGACCTGTCGTTGCAGAAAGCCTTCGGGATGTCCCAGTACGCCTAAGCCAGCCGCTTGCCAGTCAATACCGTGAATATGGACGAGCGTATCGACCGTTGTCAGGGAGATGCCGCGTCCAATGGCTTCGCTGGGTGTCACAGCGGGCGGGAAGCGATCATTCAGCACGACGCCGCGTTTGCGCTCCATTACATAAAATGGCACGCCCATGATGCTCAAATCGTTACAAAAGACATATGGTTGAGGGGCCAGAGGGAATACGGAATGCAGTTTTTGCAGCAGGCTCGACTCGCGCTCCATATCGTGGGCCTTCGGTGGCACAGGACCGAAGGGTGGCCGACGTAACACGCCTTCCCACGAGCCAATCTGTAACAGGTAGGTCAGGTTAGAGGCACCCGAAGGAAATTGACGGACCTGCAATGTACCCTCGCCCAGTCCCTCGATATGTGCGCGTAGATAGCGTTCTATGGTTGGTAGATCAAAGCTTTCGCCCGCACGAATAGCTATCGTCTCTTCGAGTTGCATAGTTACCTCGCTTCCTGTAGAAGATTTTTTTGTCTGGCCAGGTCGATGAAGTACTGAATAGAGTGTGAATTCGCCATTGCGTCAACGCTGACCGCCTTCTCGACAGGCATACCCAAAAACAGCTTCTTTACTGGCACCTCCAGCTTTTTGCCGCTGAGTGTGCGCGGCACCTCGGCGATCTGTAGTATCTCGTCGGGGACGTGATGCGGCGACACATTGCGGCGCAATTGCTCCTTTATGCGCGTCTTTAAGCTGTCGTCCAATGTGACACCTTCGCGCAGCACTACAAAGAGCGGCATATAGTATCTGGCCCCTGGCAACTCTACGCCGACAATCAGGCTATCAAGCACCTCTGGAAAGCTCTCGACGACGCGATATATCTCGCTACTACCCATTCTGATGCCCATACGGTTGATCGTCGAGTCGGAGCGACCATAGATGACTGAACTACCCGTTGGCGTGACGCGAATCCAGTCGCCATGTCGCCAGATGCCGGGGAACATCTCGAAGTAGCTATCGAGATAGCGTGTGTTGCCCTCGTCATTCCAGAAGAAAAGCGGCATGGAGGGCATTGGCTCGGTAATCACCAGTTCGCCCACCTCGTCGATTAGTGGTTGTCCTTGCTCATCGAATGACTCAACTTTCGCACCTAACGCACGAGTCTGAATCTCGCCCTCGTAGACGGGTAGAAGGACCGAACCGCCGACAAAACCGGAGCAGACATCGGTGCCTCCGCTCATTGAGGCCAGCCAGACATCCGATTTCACGTGCTCATAAATCCACTGGAAACCTTCGGGGGGCAAAGGTGAGCCAGTCGAGCCGATTTCACGTATCTTGCTGAGATTGTAGGTCTTCCCTGGTGTGACACCAGCTTTCATACAGGATGTGATATAGCCTGCGCTGGTACCAAACAGCGTCATACCTGTATCTTCGGCGAACTTCCAGAGTGTATTCATATCGGGATAGCCAGGACTACCATCATACATAAGCACGGTTGCGCCGACGAGTAGGCCACCAATCACAAGGTTCCACATCATCCAGCCGGTGGTCGTGAACCAGAAGAATCTATCGCCGGTCTTTATATCTAATTCTAATGAGATGCTTTTCAAGTGTTCTAGCAGGATACCGCCGTGTCCCTGCACAATCGCCTTGGGCAAACCCGTTGTACCTGAAGAGTATAGGACCCATAACGGGTGGTCGAAGGGTACCTGCTCAAATGACAAAGCTGACGGATGCGTCAGTAGCTCGCTCCACGCTATTGTATTCGCGAGTGTGATGGGTTCCGTGTCGCCTGAGAGGTAGGGAAAGAGGACCGTCTTTTCGACCGTCGGTAAGGCTCTCTGCAAATCGGCTACGATGGTGCGCCGATCAAATGTTTTGCCGCCATACTGATAGCCATCGACAGCGAAGAGCACTTTAGGCTCGATCTGTTTGAAGCGGTCGATCACGGTACTTGTGCCAAAGTCTGGTGAGCAACTTGACCAGATCGCGCCGATGCTGGCACAGGCGAGAAATGCCATCAGTGTCTCTGGCACATTGGGCATGTAGGCAACGACTCTATCGCCGCGCTGAACGCCCAGTGCGCGTAGGGCATGGGCGATGGAGCCAACTTTTGCGGTGAGTTCGTCCCATGAGACTTCTCGTAGCGTATGACGTTCAGAACAAAAAAGTAGCGCAGGCCGTTCGGTTGATGCGTTTCTGAAGACGTGTTGCGCGTAGTTCAGTTTCGCGCCCGTAAACCAGGACGCGCCGGGCATTTTCCGTTCGACCAGGACGTTTGTGTAAGGTGTAGAGGCTTGCACAGAGAAATAGTCCCAGAGAGAGGCCCAGAAATCTTCGAGCGAGTCTACAGACCATTGCCATAACTCATTGCGAGTTGCGAAGTGCAAGCCTTTTGTGTCCGCGAGCCAGCGCATATACTGGGTGATGTTAGCCTGTTGCCGCGTTGCTTCGCTTGGTTCCCACAGTGGTACACGATCTCCTCGTAGAGTCGTCATGTAGTGTCTCCTTCACTGACTAGAAGAGGTGTTTTCCTCATTATATCCGTTTACAGGTGGACTGTGTTGCTGGTGGAGACAACGGACGCCCATAAGGGGACTAACCCTACTATAGACGAGTGTCCGTCTATAGTAG
>CAXTUE010000423.1:0-4643 GCA_964247355.1 uncultured Ktedonobacteraceae bacterium
GCACTCATTAGGGCAAAGCATACTTTGCCCTAATGAGAGAAAACTACTGCCAGCCTTTGTAGCTATCAACGTTCGCCTGTGTGACGAGAGAGACAGGAACTTTAATACTGGTTTCTGTCAGTTTTTGACCAGCAACCGCCTTTTCACCAATCTGGACACCGGTACGCGCGATGTCATACGGTGATTGAGCAGAGGTAGCCGCAAACAGTCCTTTCTGCTTCAAAGCAGTCACAGCATCAGGAGAACCATCTACTGCGACAATAAAGAAATCGCTGCGTTTAGCCTGTTGTGCAGCTAGTGCCACACCCAACGCAGTCGGATCGTTAATAGCGAAAATCGCATCGAGGTGTGGATTGGCTGTCAAGATGCTCGTGCCTAACTCAAGCCCCTTATCACGATCACCAGTACCTACCTGCGTCGCGACGACCTTTAAGCCTGGATGCTGGGCAAGCACCTCTTTACAGCCTTTCACACGGTCAATGACGGCAGTTACCGGTGGACCATCGACAATGGCGATAGACCCTTGACCCTTTAAGCGGTCAGACATGTATTGGCATACAAGGCGACCAGCATCGACGTTATCAGAGGCGACAGTTGCGGCCACACCGCCATCCGCGCCCACATCAACGGCAACAACAGGAATACCAGCACTCGTGGCGCGCTTGACAGCAGGAGCAATGCCTGCTGAGTCAACGGCGTTCAGCAAAATTAGATCGACCTGCTTCTGAATAAAGTTATCGATTTGATCACTCTGTTTGCCAACGTCGTGATTGGCATCCTCTAGCAGAACGGTTGCACCAATCTTTTTGGCTTCTGCTTCCGCACCATGCTGAATGGCAACAAAGAAGGGATTGCTAATGGCTTGTACCGTCAAACCAATAGTTTTAATTTGCTTAGGACCACTACCACCACTAGAGGATGAACTGCTACTCCCACCACAGGCCGAAAGAAGTATGCTAGCTAATAGGGCTGCAATACTAAAAGCAAATACATGCTTTCTCATACTATTTCTCCTCGAATTAAACAACTATACAACAGAACAACCTTACAAAAGGACGTTTCGACTTGCTATCCTCGCACTATTTTCTCTTTCTTACTTTTCTCCTTTGTGTGTTTTTAGAACAAAAGATTTCCTAAGCGAACTTAGAAAGGTCTTTCTGTTTTACTATCGCTTGACTTGAGTACGAACTACTGTGAGGTAGAGAAATTACGTAAAAGAAGGATTTATATCGCTTTGAGAGGATGTATTCGTCGTCCTCAAGATCACAAAGCCTCGCATAAGAGCGATAAGCGCGGTCCCTCCCGAAATAAACATAATCAACAACATCGTAAAAAATGTGAACTCGGAGAGGCTATCGTTCCAGAACGAGAAGAGGTAAAGTCCTGAGTGCCATAGCCACGGTAAGATCATGAAAGTCATACTCAGCTTAGCAAGCATAACTAGAGAGAGCATGCTCGCTGGCAGGAGTGCAACACGTAACATACTCGTACTTCCTTTCGCACTCGCAAGCACCAATACCATCGTTGCCAGACCTGCAAAAGGCGGAAAGTAGGTCAGCACGGCACCAAGAGCAAGAGAGGAAGGGGGCACGATGGTCGATGGAATTTGCACACTTGTACTCAGCCAAAGCATGCGACCAAGGGGCAAACCTAGATAAAATAGTGCTACGAGCACAATCCAATGCTTTCCCGAAGAAGTAAACACTTTCCGTACTCTAACGAGGGCAATGAAGAGGCTTGTTATCAAAAGTGGTAGCAGAGGCCACAGAAGGCAACAGCTCACCATATATCGTTGGACGATCTGATCGAAAGGACGTATCTCCGTAGCCACTATAGTGCCAGCAGTATTGGAGAGAGCGACCCGTGGTACATCGACACTTAATAAGGGTAAGAGAGGTAAGGCAAGAAGCAGAATAAGACAGCAGGCACCAGGCAGCAAAAAGCGTTTGCGCTCTGCGCCATCAGCCTGTTTCACGAATAAAATAATGAAGTAGAAATTGCAAGCGAGCAATGTTGCTTGCATCACCCAATCGCTCATGGCAAGCATCGCATCTCCGCTCATCTTCTGTGCCTCGACGAAAGGAAGCATAGTGTTAGGCGTAGAGCGTATTGCCATGTCCAGGTAGTAAGGAGTGAGACTAAGAGACAATGGAATATAATGGTGCCAGTTGTACATAGCAAAAAGAAATACTGCATACGCGCAGAGGAATGTTGTCGTTACCGTACGTGCATCTTTGAACAGAAAGAACGAGTTTGTCGATCTATATGCTGGACTTAGACGTGCATCTAACGCACCAAGCAGAAGGTCGCATTGAGTCACTAGAGTAACAGTATGCAGTTCGAGCAAAGCCATCATTTCTTCCTCATAGCGCTCTCGCCACGCTTGAGGATACATACGGAGTATCCATGCACCAGGTTTCATAAGTCTCTCCTTCTGATTGGAGTAAATGGAGCACTGATTGCGATGTGCTCTTTCTTCACGCTACATAGCGCGATAGACGTGCAAAACATTTTCCGGCATCTGTACAGGTGTATGGGCGATTGACAAACGTGTATATGTTAAAAGGCAGGAAGCCGCTGCAAACCAGTTGAAATAACCCGACTCCAGGCCATAAGTTGTTCGCGCAGAGCGACGGCTCCCTCAGCCGTAATTTTGTAGGGTCGTCGTCTATCTTCACTAGGTAGAGCCTCTATCCAGCCACGTTGCTCCAGTCGAGAGATAGCACCGTAGAGCGTTCCTGGCTCCAAGCGTGTTGCGCTATACTCGAAAATATCCTCCATCATGGCATACCCATGCTTCGGCCCACTTGCTAAACTAGAAAGGATGAGGAGCGAGGGGTCGGAAAAACGTCCTAAATCAGAGTTGTTTTTACGCATACAGAAGCTCCTATAATTATGTAGTAATGCGTTATACAGTTTCAATTAGTAAGTAAAAAGAGTATAGCAGAGGATTATCAAAAAATCAAGCTTTTGTGTTATACTTTTTCACATGAATATACACATTCGCTATTTTGCTTCCTTGCGCGAGATTGTCGAGCGTGACAACGAGACACTTTCGCTAGATGAGGGTACGCGTGTTGCAGATGTACGCACTTTATTGGCAACACGTTATCCACGACTACAACCTGTGCTGGAACGCTCAGTGTGCGCCGTCAACCGGGGCTATGTGACACTGGAGACGGTGCTGCATGAAAATGATGAACTGGTGTTTATTCCCCCAATGGGTGGAGGAGCAGTGATGGAACCAATCATTCAGCTTACACGAGAGCCTTTACATCGTGATACGTTGATCGCGGCGACCAGTCATCCAAGTGTGGGGGGGATCGTGGTGTTTGAGGGTGTGGTACGCGATAACGCAAGGGGAAAGCAGGTTCGCTATCTTGAGTATGAGACATACCAGGAGATGGCAGAGCAGCAGATACGCACGATTATCGCAGAGGCACAACAGCGTTGGGGCGTCGAGCGCGTTGCAGTGGCTCATCGCTTTGGAAGACTGGAGATAGGCGAGGCCAGCGTGATTATTGTGGTCGCGAGTCCACACCGTAACGAGGCATTTGAGGCTTGTCGCTATATCATTGACACATTAAAAAAGACGGTTCCCATCTGGAAGAAAGAGGTTGCGACCAATGGAGAGGAATGGGTTGAGGGATAAAAAGATGGTGTCAACACATGGTCTTGCCATGTGTTGACACCATCTTTTGAAAAAGTATGGTATACTTGCCGCTAAGAACTAGTGGAGTTCTCGTTTTTCCTCGGAGGCGTTGATGAACTTATTTGAAAAACAAGCTCGACTCAACCAACTCTTCACACAGAGTCCCGTCAATGCGGCCTACCTCGCAGGTTCTCTCAGCACTCGGACCTCTTTTGGACACCTCAGCGACGTGGATATAGCTATTCTCCTGACCGATGCGATCAAGGCAGACCAGTTCCTGGATTACCAACTGTACTTCTTTAGCGAACTGGCGAAACGTTTAGAGTCAGATACAATCGACGTGGTTATTCTGAATCAGGCATCGCTCCTGCTCAAACTTCAGGTGATCAAATATGGGCAAATTCTGTTTTCGCGCAACGAGAGACAGCGGGTCTCATTTGAGTCAAAAGCGGTCATGGACTACCTGGACTTTAAGAAGTTTGATGAAATTCAGAATCAGGCACTGAGTCGTCGGCTGTATGGGCAGGTCAATCCCGTCATGCCACTTGAGAAAGAAACACTTCAACCGAAACTCAAGCAATTACGCGATGCTGTTACTATTCTGCATGAACTGGGCGATACAGATCGAAAAAGCTTCACATCAGATTTTCATATCTACGGTATTGCGGAACGTTATCTGCAACTAGCAATCGAGGCATGTCTGCATGTCTGTAGCACGATAGTAGCGGCACTTGGCCTTCGGCGGCCAGAAGGCTATCACGAGCTATTGAGTATTATCGCAGATCAACAAATTATTCCTCGTTCAATAGCGTTTCGCTTAGAGGTGCTGACAGACCTACGCGACGCACTACTCTACGATCCAGGAGCATTGAATCGCGATGTGCTCTATGACCACGTACAATATCGTCTCAGCGACCTCGAAGCATTCGCAGACGCCATAGACGAGAAACTCGCGGGATAATTTGCTGATGCAACACAAACGCAACAAGCA
>CAXTUE010000424.1:0-4640 GCA_964247355.1 uncultured Ktedonobacteraceae bacterium
AGCCCCATGATGAGCCACCAGTATGCAAGAATGGTCGCGGGAATGTAACCAATGCTGGGCGGCACAATTGCGACTGGTAGGATCAATATAATTAAGAAGGCGGGTATAAGCAGCTTTTTCAGCAGGACAAATTGAGAACGCTGAATGTAGCGTACCGTCTGCTCGCCCGACATATAGTGAATGCGGCTCTGAATGCGGAGAATGCCGCCAAATGTGCGACGTGGCCCGCGTACACGGTCAGGATTGCGTGGTGGAGGATAATTTTCGTCTGCGTCCGCCAGCTTGGGCACAGACTTGCCCTCAGCAAGCTTCTTGAGGACAGCGGCCAACTCAGGGTCCTGTGGAACTGGAACAGGCTCTTCCTTTTTCTTATTTGATTTTACGACATCGGTAACGCCCTGAATGGCATCCTTGACTTCACGTGGATGAGGAACAGCGTCCATAACAAGGTCGCCGCCAGCCAGATAGACGTGAACTCTTCCGAAGTCCAATACTGCCTGGAGGGGCGTCTTTATGTCTAAGCCAACTTGCGTAACCTTTTCAATGGGAGTTTCCTGGCGCGTCGGTTGCAAAAGCCCACGCGAGTTGATGATGCGTTTATCGGTAATGATGTATGACTCAAGCCACCAGACGGCGAGGTCTTTCCATGCGAACCAGAGGCCCGTGCCAATAGTAAGCAGAATGGCAACGATCTCCAGGTACGTCCAGATGCCATCGTACTGCGGGTAAGTCGCAATCGCAGCCAGAACGAGAATGATACCGGCAATCGAAGCCAGGAATGGCAACGCGGGCTTTACAAGAAACCACCAGTGTTTACGTACAACGGCTCGTACCTCTTCACCTGGCTCTTGACCAGAAAAATGCCACTTCCTGTCTCGTCCCATGCGGAATTGCTGAATATTGAAGCGCGGACGACCAGATTGCCAACGGTCTACAGGTGCAGTTGTAGGGCTTTGTTTATTCGATGTATCAGCCATTCATCACCTCAACGCTTGCATGAATATGTTCTATAAGTTGTACTGCTTGTTGCCACTCTATATACTACGTTCTTCGCTACTTTTTGGCTGGCGGAGCAGCCTTTTTTGCCCTTCCCGCGATCAAACCAACGACAACCGCGATGATCCCGATCACTAAAAGGATCGGCATATAATTGATTGGATCCGGTGGTTGTACAACGACCGAGAAGAAGGATTGACCTTGCTGATTCTTGGCGAAGAAGTTGCCTGTGGTGAGATAGCCAAGAATGAATGCGCCGGAAACAACTGATGGCACAATGCCGATAAAACGTTCCGTCGTCGGAGTCGTTGGCTTTGGAAACGCGCGGTTTCCCACAACATAGCCGATTGCCACGACAATGGCAAATGTCAGCAGTGTTCCCCACGGCCCTAAGAAGTTGTTAGAAATCGCCGTGCCTGTCGAGCCGGTCTGCGTTGACCCTGTAAAAAGGTAGTTGAACAGTGCTGGAATGCGTGCGAATAAGCCAGCAATGAAACCACCATCCGTGCTAGGACGGATCAAAATAACCGCAAGCAATACGAATACCAGCGTAATCAATTCGCGTCTCCAGCCACGCTGGAAACCGACAACGATAAATACGAGAATGGCTACAAAAAAACATTCCGAAGCTGTAAATGGCAATGATGACATGATTCTGGAACTCCCCCCTATGGCATCAGAGCTAACACTGCACTACATCAGTCCTGATGAATGGGTACACCGGCACTACATGTACGTCTGCACTCCCTGAACTTCCGCTCTTGCACTTAATGATACCACACCATCCAATTCACGCATAGTAGTTTAGGGGTCAAAAATAGTTCAGCTCTTTTCTACACTATACTATATGATGGAACATATTTTTGCATGCTCTGTGTCCGAATAAGTTTTTGTATGCTCCACGTCTATTCTGCTTGTGCCTGACTTTAGCATATGGTATAATAAGGAAGGTAGGAATCCGCTTTTGAAGAACCCTCCGCCCTATACAATTCATGCTTCAAATTGATATTGCCTTCTGGCTATGTCTGACTTTTTTTGGTGAGGATGTTTTATGGAACTTGGTAATATTAGACCAGTCAGTATTGTTGACGAGATGACGGGTGCGTATCTCGACTACTCGATGAGCGTCATTGTGAGTCGCGCCCTTCCCGATGTGCGTGATGGCTTAAAGCCTGTGCATCGACGTGTCTTATATGCTATGGAAGATATGGGTCTCCAATCGACAAAGCAATTCCGTAAATGCGCGGGTACTGTCGGCGAAGTGCTAAAAAGTTATCATCCACATGGCGATGTCGCGGTATATGATGCGCTTGTACGTATGGCTCAGTCGTGGTCTATGCGCTATCCCCTCGTATTGGGGCAGGGCAACTTTGGTTCACAGGACGATGATCCACCAGCCGCAATGAGGTACACCGAGGCAAAGATGGCTGCGATTGCCGACGAGTTGTTGCGCGACATCGACAAAGATACGGTTGACTTCGCGCCAAACTACGACAACCAGACCGAAGAGCCAACCGTCCTACCAGCTCGCTTACCTAACCTGCTCCTAAATGGTTCTACAGGTATCGCCGTCGGCATGGCAACCAATATTCCCCCTCACAATCTAAATGAAGTGTGTAGCGGTGTGATACACCTGATTGACAATCCAGAGGCCACAACTGAAGAGTTATCGCATATCATTCGTGGCCCTGACTTCCCTACCGGCGGTATTATTCATGGACGTGAAGGTATTCGCAACACCTATCTTAATGGACGAGGACGTGTTGTAGTACGCGCCAAGACGAACTTTGAGCAAACGGAGAAGGGACGTACCAGCATCATTGTGACCGAACTGCCTTATCAGGTGAACAAGGCGGAACTGGTCAAGAAAATCGCGGAACTGGCTCGCGATAAGCGCATTGAAGGCATTGCCGAGGTGCGCGACGAGTCCGACCGTAACGGCATGCGTATGTACATCGAATTGAAGCGCGACGCCAATCCCGATAGTGTGCTGAACACCCTTTTCAAATATACCGCGATGCAAAGTGCCTTCAATGCAAACATGCTGGCGCTGGTTGACAAGCAGCCACGTACACTGCGCCTCAAAGATTTCCTGCAGTATCACATTAATCACCGCGAAGTCGTCATTACGCGCCGTACACAGTTTGAACTGGCGAAGGCCGAGGCACGCCGTCACATTCTGGAAGGCTTGAAGATTGCTCTCGACCACCTCGATCAGGTGATTTCAACTATTCGCGCCTCGCAAACAACCGACGAGGCACTTCAGAGCTTGAAGCAGTTGTTTGGCCTTTCAGATGAACAGGGGCGGGCGATTCTGGATATGCGTCTGGCACGTCTGGCCGCTCTCGAACGCCAGAAGGTAGAAGACGAACTCAAAGAGATTCTGCAACATATCGACTACTACAATATGTTATTGAGCGATATCAATGAGATCCGCAAACTGATTAAGGCTGACCTGAAAGAACTGATGGAGAAGTACGGCGACCCACGCCGTAGCGAGATCATCGAGTCGGAGACGGGTGACTTCAAGAGCGAAGACCTCATTCCGAACGAAGAGGTTGTGGTCACGCTAACTGAGAAGGGCTACATCAAACGCTTACCGTCCAACACCTATCGCGCGCAAAGACGTGGCGGGCGTGGCATTACAGGCATGGTGACGCGCGAGGATGATGCGGTACAACATCTACTGGTCACGCACTCACACGATAGCCTGCTCTTCTTCACGGACCGTGGGCGTGTCTTCCAACTGCGCGTCTATGAGTTGCCCGATACGGGTCGGACCGCGAAGGGCGAGCATCTCATCAATCTTATCTCGATTGAGCAGCGCGAACGCATCACAGCGATTGTGCAGGTGCCAAAGGGTGTGAGCCGCGACTTCATGATTGTTGCCACGAAGAAGGGTGAGGTCAAGAAGACGGCAATGGAGGAGTTCGAGGTAGTGCGGCGCAATGGCCTGATCGCGATGAACCTCGAAGAGGACGATGAACTGATTGGCGCGAAACTGGCTGGTGCCGATGACGACGTGCTGATGATTACCGCGCTGGGTAACGCTATTCGCTTTACAGTCGCTGAATTGCGTTCCGCTTCGCGTACTAGTGGTGGTGTGCGTGGTGTGCGTTTGGGCAAAGACAACACGGTTGTCTCGCTGAACCTGACACCCACGAACAGCGAACTGTTGATCGTCACCGAGTTTGGCTATGGCAAGTGTACGCCTATCGAGGATTATCCTCTTCAGACAAGAGGTGGCGGCGGTGTACTTACCGCGAAGGTCAATGAGAAGACGGGACGGGTCGCCACAGCTCGTATCCTTACGGAAAAAGACAGCGACCTGATGATTATCTCGGCGTCCGGCGTCGTGATCCGCATGGATGTAGCCAACATCATTCGCGGCGGACGTGCTACCCAGGGGCGCCGCATGATGAACCTCAACGAGGGCGATACCGTTGTCGCCGTTGCTACTACAAACGGTAAGAAAGTGGAAGAAGAGACTTCTGACGTTACAAGTGAAACAGAGGGAGTCGAGAGCGTTGAGGATGCACAGGTCCTGCTAGAAGAGAGCGTCGATGCGGTCGAAGAGACCGATGCAGACGACGAAGCACTAGAGGCAGAGATAGAGTAACATACAAGTAAGGGCGTGTGTATTC
>CAXTUE010000425.1:0-232 GCA_964247355.1 uncultured Ktedonobacteraceae bacterium
GTTTTATGTATCCTGGATGATTTCTGGTCTAGTGTTCATCGCTTCATATGCACTTACCACTGTACTTTTTGCGATTAATGCTGGTCAAACACATGAATTGATGCAAAAAATCCGCGTCACACTCAGCCTAGCTTTGATAACATGTCTTTTTTGCAATTTTTTATTACTCTTCGGTGCTTCAGAGATTTTAGCACTGTTTGGTCATAATTATGCTGAACAAGCCGCATGGTGC
>CAXTUE010000425.1:242-4609 GCA_964247355.1 uncultured Ktedonobacteraceae bacterium
ACCACTATATGGCAGTAAGTCGTATTCATCGCAAAATAATACAAACAGCACTACCAATTGCCACAATAGGCTGTCTGCTTCAGTTAGGATTGGCGGCATTGGGAGCGCGTTTGGGCGGATTAGTAGGGCTGAGTATTGGCTGGGATATAGCTCTTTGTGTACAGGCAGTTATTATGTTTCCCACTGTGTTTAAAGCTGCTTTTCCAGGTAAAGTACTACGTCTGGTTGAGGAAGATACTGTACCGCTCACAAACCTGTTGGCGAAAAATACAACACCACTTCCAAAATTGAGTCTTGTCGAGGAGGATACATTACTACTACCAATAGTAAGTCTACTCGAGGAAGAGACGGTACCAAGAATGAGAGTTGTACGTCCTGTAAATAATTTTGTTTTAGTGAGCAACATCTATTGTGCAAGGTGCGATGTTCCACTACCTACATCTGCACATTTTTGTGGTATCTGTGGGAGGAGAGTAAGGAATAAGGATGAAGCTAAAGTTAAGGTTTCCTGAAGACAGCCTTCTAATAGACAACATACATTTAAACAATATTCATTGCTTAGAGTGTGACGCTCTCTTACCCTCATATGCTCATTTTTGTGGAAACTGTGGAGCAAAGCTCGACAAAAGTATCAGAGCACGGTTGTTTGGTTCACTTTTATACAGAAGTGCATTTGTACTACTCCCTGTATTTGCTTTCTTACTCTGGTTTCTTGCTCTCGGTTCTGTAAATGTGGGGCGTATGACAAATATAGGTCTAGTTTCGGTATTGCCTGCTCAGAGTATTCTTGCGCTAATGGTGCTGGTGATAAGTTTTTGTCTGACTTTGAATCAGAAAAAGCTATCAGAGCCCGTTCTTTTGCTGCAACTTCTGCTTCTAATCTTTATGTTATATGGCGTCACAACGCTGGTTGAGCAAGAGCCGCGCTTCAACATTGTCTACCAACATGCGGGCTTTACAGAATTCATCATACGCAATGGTGGAGTGGATCCCTATTTAGACGCTTACTTTAACTGGCCTGGTTTCTTCCTACTCAGTGCATTTCTTACGAAAATAGCTGGTTACTCCGATATACTTAGTTACGCAACATGGGCACCCGTGTATTTCAACGTATTGTATCTTGCTCCAATGTACATTATATTCACTACCGCGACAACGGATAAACGGATTGTGTGGCTGGGCCTGTGCTTCTTTTTTCTGACGAACTGGATCGCACAAGACTACTACTCACCGCAGGGGTTGAACTTCTTTTTGTATCTGCTTGTGCTTGCCATCTTACTAAAGTGGTTTAAAAGGCCGATACCCGCATCTCCACAATTGCAAGAAACAGTTCGATGCAAAGCTGGTAAACTTGCGCGCTACGTCGGACCGACCTTCAATTGGTTGACAGCACCAGATGACATTCCTGCAACACCTCTTCAAACCCACCAACAACGTGCATTGCTTGCAAGCGTGATCGCCATCTTCGCGCTTATGGTCTTTACTCATCCATTAACGCCATTTCTAACAATAGGGACTGTTGCCGCGCTTGTAATCTTTGGTCGCGTTGGCCCACGCTGGTTGCCGATTCTAATGAGTGCAATGACTATAGGATGGGCCTTTTTTATGGCACAGCCTTATTTGACGGGCCACATTCTTTCAATTCTTAGTGATATCGGGCAAATAGGCAGAGCCATTAGTTCTAATGTAACCAGTCGTGTGGCGGCAGGTGATCCCTTACACATTTTTATTGGCAGAGTACGAACAGCAATGACCTTCATTATATGGATTTTGGCATTTATGGGAGCGTTTTTTCGCTTGAAGCGAGATTATCATGATGCAAGCTATGTCTTACTCGCGGTTACCCTCTTCCCAATTGTCCTGATTCAGTCATACGGAGGCGAGATGCTGCTACGCATTTACCTCTTCACGTTACCAATGATGACCTTTTTTGCTGCATCCCTCTTTTACACGCCACAGCCTCGGTTTCTCATGAAGCTAGCACAGCCAATAACGCGAAAAATAATCCCTACGAAGGGAAGCGTTTCAATCGGCATAATGGCGTTCTTCATGAAGATACTTATTGGAGTTGTCAGTGTTGGCTTGCTCATCGGCTTTCTCTTTACGCGTTACGGCAATGAGCGGGCGGATTATGTGACTAGTGCGGAACTGGCTGGCGTTCGTCAGTTATATACTATAGCCCCGAAGAATTCATTGCTTCTGGCTGGCTGGTATGGAACGCCGTGGCAGTTTCAGGATATCGAGCGATACGAATACTACGATTTGAGTGAAGATAAGCTTATTACTGCTGTTTCCACGCAAAATGTTGACTCTATTGTGCAGTTTATACAGAAAACAAAAATTCCTAAAACGTACTTGATTCTTACCCGTACTCAAAGGGCAACTGCTCAAGGAGGTGGCTACCCTCCTGACATGCTTGACAAATTTGAGCGTAAGCTTCTTGCATCTAAGCAGTTTACGCTAGTATATCAAAACGCTGACACACAAATTCTGCAATTTACTAGAAGTAAGGTAAGCACTTCTCCCTAACACAATTGAACTAGAAAACATACATTTTTTGAGCTGGTAATGAAGGAGATAGCCTTTATGAGTGTTTTCCACCAAAGTGAGTTTCTTAAAGCATGGAGTATAGTGCATTGTCTGACATTAGCCCTTCATGAAACCCTCTCATTAGCGAACATGGAGCATTTCCAGCAATGAGAAAAATAATAACATGGTTGTATCCCACAATAATTATACTCTTAGCTATTGCTGCTAGCCTGGTCACATTTGTTTTCCCAGGCACAATTGTGCGCCCATTTGTTCTCATAGCGTTTCTCTTTTTCTGTCCAGGTGTAGCAGTTGTGCGTTTCTTTCGTCTCAACTATATGATAATTGAATGGCTACTTGCCTTTACCCTAAGTGTTGCAATCGATGCACTTGTTGCAGGCATTCTATTATATGCTGGCCTATGGTCTCCAATACATATCTTTATTATATTGCTAGGTCTGTGTCTTCTTAGCGCAATCATACAGTTTATACTTTCTCTACGTGCACGTTTGCACCCACATCCATCTTCTTTATCCTCTACTGAAATCTCGAAAGCCCGTGAAGAGGCTACTATATCCCTTACTGAAGTCGTGGCAAATGTTAGAAAAGCTACTCCAACCCCTGCAGAAATCTCGGTAAGTAATCAATCTTCTACCAAAGTCACCGCAGATGCTGAAGAAGCTACTCCATTCCCTACAGAAGTCGTAGCAGACGCTAGAAAGACTACTTCAACCCCTACTAAAGTCGCCGCAAATGCTGAAGAGGCTACATCGTCCCCTGCTGAAATCGCCGTAGATGTTTAGTGCGATTGTAAGTAGAGAGTTGATATATGCTTGATTTTAATGAATTTTCTAGTGTTTATCCTCCATACGTGTAGGCACCCGGAAAGTCTGACGCAACTTCTTTTTTCTTTCCACTCCACTCTTCGATAGCAATGCGATAGACACTGGTGCGGGTCAGTTCTTCTGGAACAACCGCACGATAATCTTGGCCGGGTTGCAGGTGAGGAGCGTATTTGTGGAGGAGCAGGTGGAGCGCATCAGTAGCCTGTTTTTCATTGCTTATACGAGTAGCAGTTCCAAAGACGACAACACTGGCATACTCAACGCTAAATTCCAGGGCGGTATCTGCTGGAAGCAGACGACCCATCTCATACACGGTGAAACAGACCTGTTCATCGGTCTGAATATTTGCACGTGTACGTCCTAACCTGGCGGTATGCATGTAGATAACATGCTCCAACTCATCATAAACGTACAGATTGCTGTTCAAGAAGGGTTGTCCATCGTGGACGGTCGCAAGTATCCCAATAGGAGCACGTTGTAACAGTTCCTTAATCCAGACTTCATCGTTGACAGCACGGTCGCTACGACGAACCTGAGTACGGGGCAGAGTGGTATAGTCTTTTGGCATAATTGGTCTCCTTCTACTATCGCTTCCTTCTTTACCATATCAGATATACCTTTTCACAATCGGCACTAATGGTTTCCACATCCTATACTTCACACAACCTTTCACGATACCTACTTCATATGCACAATCGCTAAGAATAGCACATGTTGCATGCTCAAACCAGTTCATTGAGGGCCTCAAACGCCAGTAGTCTACGCTAACTACGATACACAGCATTATGGCTATAAGAATTAGAAGTGGAAAGAAGAGTAGTCCAATAAGCAATAGAGGCAGCGTGTAGTAGCGGGTTAGATGTCTACACAGGTGATAGGTATAGGCAAGGTTGCCCCGTAGCGTTGCTTTGAAGACGGTAACGAAGGGAATTGGAATGTGCTGTTGCCGTACTTTTTTGTGACGATTGTAGGTGCCGAATAGGGTTAGAAATA
>CAXTUE010000426.1:0-4605 GCA_964247355.1 uncultured Ktedonobacteraceae bacterium
CCCATAGACGATGGTTCGTCTATGGGAGGGGCGTTCCCCTTGCGGGCGCCCTGGTTCTCATTTCATATGATGGTTTTTTATTGCAGTAATTCCTCGATTGTTTTCAAGAGCACATCGGGTGGACAGGGTTTTATCAGGTAGGCGTGGGCACCAAGGCTGAAGGCATGCTGCTTGTACTTCTCAAGTGTGCGTGAGGTGAGCACGAGAGTTTTCACGTCGTTCAGTTCAGGATAGACATGCATGAGACTGAGCAGGTCGTAGCCATTCATGTTTGGCATTTCCATGTCGAGTACGAATACATCAGGCGGGTTTTGTGTGAGCAGGTCTAGTGCCTCTAAGCCATCACGCGCCTCAACGGTAGCGAAACGCGCCTGTTCGAGTGTCTGAACAAGCGTTTTTCGTAACACGGTGGAGTCGTCAGCAATCAGGGCGAGGCGTTGCGTTCTTCGCACTTTTCCGGTATCGCTCTCCTCCGCAAGGTCGTTACGACGGGACAGGGTGTAGTGTTTCAGCAGAGCAGGAATGTCAAGCAAGAGCAGCACATTTCCCTTACCATCGAGGGCGGTTCCAGCGATGCCGGGACGCTGCAAGTACAGGGGAAGCGGTTTCACAACCACGGATACATCGCTTACAACCTCGTCAACGAGTATGCCGGCAATCAATCGCGAACGTCCCTGTGGCAGCATGATGAGCGGTGTTACACGACGTAAAGGATTTGGTTCATAGGGAAAATTCAACAGTTTGTGCAAGTGATAAACAATAGTCGTCTGCAGCTGCTGTTCGTCGCTTCCGGTCTTCAGGTGTTGTTCGTCGCTCACAGACTGTATCTGCGAGAAAGGCAATACAACGTGTTGATCGCCGACGCGCACGAGTAGACCACGAACAGTGCCCTGCGAGCGCGGAAAGCGTAGAAAGAAACTCACACCTTTCTCGGCGTTACGATGGAGTTCGATTGTGCCTCGTAAGCGTTCCACAGAGGATTGCACGGTATCCAGTCCACCGCCCTGCACCGTCATCGAGAAGCCTATTTCTACTGTTACCTCATTGCCAAGTGCTTGAGCAGCTAGCCAGACACGTTGCCCCTCAGCATTTGCAGGTGTTAGAGCGACAACACAGGTTTGAAGTAGCGTAGCGAGAGGTGCAACAAGCGCATCCAAGATATCTTTGTCAACTTCAGTTGTTTCGCCTGTTACCTCAAAGAGCACGTTTGGAGCATACTTTGTCAGTATCTGCTGTAGATGCGGCACAAGTACACTTAGAGGTGTCAGACGCAATAATTGGATGGCGACCTGCATATCGGTAGCATGCTCTACATACTGTTGCGTTAGGCTATGTAAGTGAGCATATGAACGCTGTACGTGTGTATTTGCTATCGTTACCTGGGCTATTGCATCGCGTAAGGCCGCAACGATTTTATCGCGTTCGCTGTAGGAATCGAGTTCTAGCTCGTCCCATTCGGTCTTCTCGCGCGTGCTCAGCACATGACGTTTGTTGTGTCCATACTTCGTCGCACTTTTGTAGGAAGCATAATTTATGAGACCCTTCTGCGGTTTCGCGTCTTTCAACATGCGCTCGACCAGCGATGATGCGGGAAGAGAAGAAGGTTGGTGAGCATGTCGAGCAGAAATGGGACGTGCAAGTTCGGTAAGAACGCGTTCCAGACGTTGGAGATTTGCCTGTGCTGTATGCAGTTCGCGCAGAGCACTATTTACCTGCTCTTGCGCATTTTCCAGGGGAGTGCGTGTGTCTGCAAGTTGTTCAGAGCGGCGTAGCAGGCGTTCAAAACGTTGAACCTCAATAGAAATACTCGGAGTCAAAGGCGAACGAGCTTGAGCCTCTTTTTCGGGATTATCCAACACTTCAGAAGTTGGAGCCAGAGGAGCCGTCACAGGATTTCCTGTCGACTGAGGGGCTTCTTGTGCCAGCGAAAATTGTTCGAGTTCCTGCTCTAACGACTGTAGAGGGATAGCACTTTCCTTACCGTAGGTTAAGAGGTCCTGTAGCGTCATCTCCAGTGCGAGCACAGCATGTACTAAGGCATTCAATCCGATAAGAGGATGGAGGACGCCAGTAGTGATTTGCGCCACCACCTCTTCGATATGGCGCGCTATAGAGGCCATTGCATGACATTCCATTGCACCAGCCGTGCCACGGACTTTGTGCGCGGCATGGCGCAAGACAGCGAAGCGCGTCTCATCAAGTGTGTCACCCTGCTCCAATTGGCTCAAGGCGTGTTTCATCTGTCCGATTTCTTCATCCATCTCTGCCGCGAAGAGGAACAGCATATCCTGCTGCGAAAATTCTGTGTTGTGTTGTGTTGGAAAAGATGAACCGGACGACTCAGGCTGCTGCCATACGTCCATCGCATCGAAGGCCTGCAGGATAGCGAGATCATCGGCAGACATAGGAGAGTCGTTATCTTGTGATGAGAGAAGTTCTTCGCTCATACGTCTCTTCTCTCTATGGACCGCACTACGTCATCAAAGAGGGCGGGAATGTCAAGCAAGAGCACGGGTTCTTGTGTCATACCCTCTTGCATCAATACACCGGCAACGCTGGTGGACGGTTTGCCCTCCCCGGTTAGTTGTGTAAAGGGAGTAGTATGGTGTGTATCGACAACTATTGAAGTCGAGTTGATAGAGCGCACACAGAGGGCCAAACGCATCTGTTCGTGCTCAGCAATCAACGCGATACAGTTTTGGAGAGGAGGTGTGCGGCTCTTCGAGAGACAGGCGCAAAGATCGATAGCAGCGATTGTCTCACCACGCCAGGAGAGGATGCCAAGCATCCAGAATGGAACATCGGGTAAGAGCGTAATGTGTTGCGGAGCAGGAAGTATTTCCCGAATGAGTGGAAGCGGGAATACGCAACGTGCCGTTCGTAGTTCACAGGTGATACAGGTAAGCGTTTCGTCAGATTGTGGAGCGATTGTGGCAAGAGCGTGTGCGGCATGAGGCGAACGTGGCATAAACGCCTTTTCAAAGGCATGATTCCAGAAGTCAGTATCGTTTAACTGCTCCAGGTACTCGGCGTAGGCGTCAGGGGACACGGAATACAAGGTGGATTCTTCTTTCATTGTGCGCCCTCACTTCCTCGTTCGACGTTACCAGTGCATTAATTTGTTGTCGCGGGAACATTAAGCTGTTCCTGCACAATAGAAACGATTTCTTGTGTCTTAAACGGCTTTGTGATGTAGTCTTTGGCACCTGCGAGCCGACCTTTGAGACGATCAATCACACTATCGCGGCGTGAGAGCATAATAATGATGGTATTGTTGAAGATGGATTTTGTTTTGAAGCGACGTGCCACCTCGTAGCCATCTATCTTTGGTAAATTGATATCGAGTAAGACAAGATCAGGAATGCGGCGGGCGGGGTCATTCGTAATCCAGCGCATTGCCTCAACGCCATCCGCAAAGCCGAGGACATCGAAATCTTCGCGTCTCAGACATGTCTCGATGATTTTACGAACGGTTGGTGAGTCATCGATCACCATGATAAATTTGTTCATGCCACAACTTCCTTCTTGTCTTGTCCACTATTGCTACTCTCCTCATTGTACCTAATAGACATAATCTTATACAAGATTATAGCCATACGGGTAAGATGCGTGGATGAGTTACTTGCACAGAATGTTACCATACAATTCTCCCGAATTGCAACATTTTCAAGGACTAAATTTCCTGTACTACGCGCGTGGGAGTTCTTTTAGGAATTTATCAAGTGTTCTAACACGGTATTGTTGCGTAAAATTTACAATGTTAGAGTGCTCATTTGCCGGTTGCTTTTGTAACTCTTCGTGTATTAAAGAACGTAAAAGAGCAACGTCTTCGGTCCACGCAACATTCAGAATAATCTCCGGCACATTCTCTTCGATACGGTGAGCGTCCAGGCGACGCAACCAGAGAGCAAGGAGCCGCACCAACCACTGCTGACGCATTTCCAGCGACAGCAATGGATTAAGCGTCGATGTCTCATAGACGATGTTACTGCTCGCCTCACTTAGCAGCGTCTCCAGGATGGGCATGATGTCGTCGATTGCTTTGTCGAACATGTGTGAGAGTCGTTCGTCACGCTCCGCCAATCGCTCATCGAGAAGCAACGCATAGACAGCAAGCGCGGCCCGATACTCATGATGTTCCGCGCGCGTCTCTACATCGTCCAAGAGCAGTTCCAGGTCTTCCGCCACGGTTTGTAACGACTCGCCCCGTTGTAAGCGCGTAAGATAGTCAGCGATCCGTTGTCGGCATGCTTCATAATCCAGCGAGCCAAGGCCAGGAAAGGCATGAGGAGCGGTCGGCTGGTCACTGCCAAAGTTCCAGTCCTCATCAATAGTATTCAACGCAGTTTCGTCTCCGGCAGGGTAGAGTGGCGCAAACGGTTGGGACGAGTCCTTGTCCAAAAGCATAACGATCTCTGGCTGTAAGAGTGGATAGCGTCGTGTCAGCTCCTGTATGAGTAGTAGAAGAGAGTCTTTACTTGTGCGTCGTAAACGGTCTTCTAGCTCTTGCTCCATCGTGACATCCTTCTGGATAAATCGTTCTTCAAGATGTAATACTACCACAAAAGTGATGTCATTGTGTATCTCGCCGTGCCTCTTTGGGAT
>CAXTUE010000427.1:0-4597 GCA_964247355.1 uncultured Ktedonobacteraceae bacterium
TGCATACTCGCTCAATCATTTTGTTTCTCTCTTTTTTGATTTATCGAACGCCCATTATAAGCTCAATCGTTAGTTGGTCCAGTTTTTCATAGCGATAGCCGCGTTTCGCGAGTTTCTCGACATCGAACGTCGCCGCCCGTAGCTTATTCACTGTGTCGGCACTGTAGCCACTTAATAGTCCACCATAGGCTTGATCGCCCGCGTTAATTTCGGCCAGGAGTGCTTGAATCTCTGAATCGTTATTGAAGCGGTGCGCCTTTTCTTTGAGCATGTTGTAGGTGCGCATGCAGCCGAGGGCGAAGTCCCACACGCCCGCCTCGTCCTCTGTACGGTAAGAGTGCGCGTCATAGTGACGTGGACCGTCGTATTTCTGGTCTTCAAGCAATTTGACCAGGAAGAAAGCACTCTTGATATTCTCACTGCCAAAGCGGAAATCCTGGTCGTAGCGCGGCCCCTTCTGATCGTTGAGGTCGATATGAAACAGCTTGCCAGCTTCGAGTGCCTGCGCTACACCGTGTACAAAGTTGAGACCCGCCATGTGCTCATGCGCTACCTCTGGATTGACGCCAACCATGTCGGGATGATCGAGCGTGTAGATGAAGGCGAGCATATGGCCAATCGTTGGCAGGTAGGTATCGGAGCGAGGTTCGTTCGGCTTGGGTTCGAGTGCCAGCCGCATCTTGTAGCCTTTGTCAAGCACATACTGCGATACAAAGTTGAGCGCGTCGCGCATACGTTTCAGGGCCAGCACGGGGTCTTTGCTGGCTTCAGCATCGACGCCCTCGCGTCCACCCCAGAAAACATAGGTTGCGGCACCTAGCTCTGCACCCAGATCGATTGCGTTCAACGTCTTTTGCAGTGCAAAGGCGCGCACCGCCGGATCAACGGACGTAAAGGCACCATCTTTGAAAATGGGATGATAGAAAAGATTGGTCGTCGCCATTGGCACAATCATACCATTGTCGGATAGAGCCTTTTTGAATTCGTTGACAATGCGGTCCCGTTCCGAGGAAGTGGCATCGAACGGCACAAGGTCGTTATCGTGGAGATTGATGCCCCATGCGCCCAGCTTGGAGAGTTGCTCTACGCTGTAGATCGGGTTGAGTTCGGGCCGTACAAAGTCGCCAAATGGGTCGCGTCCGCGATTGCCGACGGTCCACAGGCCAAAACTGAACTTATCTTCTTTCTTGGGAGCGTATGCATCGCTTGTGCTTTGATGGAAAAGCGAAGGTGTGGATGTCATAGTCATTGCCTTTCTAAGAGAACTGCTGCCTAAGGTTCAATGTTACTACTGTATCACATCTCAATCTCACCCAATGAGCGTTTTTCCCACTTCAAGATTCACGTGTGATACACTAAGCTGATACGCATCTTCATTGATGTCTCCATCTAGCTGAACCCCGACCGCGAGCTTGTTGCCCGGTGATGAAACGGGTGCGAATGATTGTGTCAGGGACATATAGCTGTCATCACATTGAAAACTTGTGTAGAGAACACGTCCATTTGTAATAGTTCCTGTAAAATGGAGCGTATGCCATGTACCCGCGCCTAATTGCTGTGTTAAACCAGTATCCAGCCAGGTGCTACCAGACCAGAGCCGCCATGTGGGTGCTGCACCTTGCTCTGGCCCTCCATCAGCGATATGTTCCCATTGGAACGCCCATTCCCAGCGTTGGTTCTTCAACCACTTACTCGTCGTAAACTCCAGTGCCTGCACAGGTGTCGCGTTGGGAAATTTAAATGATAGGTCAACTTGAAAGGAGACTGCGGTACTGATAGCTGAAAGATCACGGTAGGCATGGATACCTGCGTACGGTTGCCCTCCGATGAGCGATACAGCAAGGTCAGGGTCAGCAGCATTGGATGACTTGATACTCGTAATAGTTCCCTGTGCCTGACCCTGATCCTGGAAGATGTGCCATTGAGAGGCGTTGTTCTCAAGATTTGTAAACGTCGTCACAGTCGAGGAAGAGGCAGCCTTTGCTGTGCCACTAGTGCATAGTGCTGTGTATAAGATGGTAAGCAGGAGCAGGAGTACCAACGTAGACTTTCCGAAAAAAAATTTCATTGTTTTGCCTTTCTTACTTTCTGGTCCCACACGATCAGTGCGAGTAATAGGCCGCCCATTATGCATCCTTGAACCAGCACCACAAGAAGCAGCGTTGTATGCCAGTAGCTTAAACCGACGATCTGTGCGATACCGGCAAGTAGTACAATATAGTTCCCCTTGCCGTTCCCCAGTGACAGGTGATAGGTGACGATGACGTTCGCCAGTGCATAAAAAGCGGTTGCCAGTGCGTAGAGCCATAAAAGTGGAGCGATAGAGAGGTATTGTGTGCCGAACAGTATATTCACCGCTAGCTCTGGAAACACTAACGCTGCCAGGATGATGGCACTCGAAACAAGAGCCACTATGCCGAGCGAGTACCACAGGAGCGAACGGTGCTCCTCATGCTTCTGCTGTCTTCGAGTCACCAATGGAAACATCACCATTACCACCGACCATGTAGCGAAAAAGACCATGCGCCCAATGAGAGCAAGGGCAGCGTACTGGCCTGCGTCCTGACTGGAGAAAAAGTGTTTCACCAGCAAGATATCGCTGTTGTTGATGAGTATTTGTCCCAGTAGTCCTAGCACAACGGGACCTATATAGCGTAGAATGCGCGTTTTTTCTATGGAACTTAGCGGCACCACTGTGGACGAACTTCTTTTCATGTAGGCCACATACCATGCAGCCACGAAAGAGAGCACAACACCGCCGACCGCTCCATTGACTGACAAACCAAGCATGACAAGTGCAAGCGCACCCAGCAGGCGTATCCACATCTCGGCTTGCTGACTTAAAGCAAGACGTTTGAAATCTGTCTGTCCTTGCAGGACGCCTCGCTCAATCGCTAGCAGAAAGAAGAGTGGTAAACCGCAGCCCAGTAGGATAAAAGGCTGTGAGGAGCGCATGTGAAACAGCGACGCAAGGAATGGTGAACAAAACGCAAGGAGCAGGAAAAGAGCGATACCCAGCGCGCATGCTCGTTGTCTTCCCCACCTACAGAGTGCAACCACCCGTTCCATGTTCCCCTGTGCTGCATATATAGCAGTGAACTGGGCGATAGTTGTGCTCAATGCTGTGGTCGCAAAGGTCAGAATGAGCAGCAATGTTACTATCACGCTGAGATCGGCGAACAGTGTTGGACCGAGAATGCGTCCTAAGAGGAGATTAAAGACGTAGTTTCCCAGGTTGACCAGTGTCGTACTCGCGAAAAAGAGAGTATTGATGAGCAATACAGGATTATTTTTCAATTGTGCAAGAGTTGTGTAGAGTGAGGTAGTTCGTTTGCCTGTAGCATATATTTCACGGACATCTTTTGTGCTATACATCGTTGTCCCCTCATGTATTTAAATGAATGAATATAGGGATGCTAGATATGGGCCTGGAATACTACCAAAAGAGGGTAGTATATCAGGCCCATGCTGGTGTTAAGTGGCTTCACAAGTATCGAAGGCTAGACGTGTTGTAATGTCACCATCTCGAAGATGCGGTCGAAGTGGGTAAGACGCAAAATGCGGCGAGCATCAGGTGATTCTGGTGGCACCATTTTCACACTTCCATTCTCCTGGTGCACCTGTTTGAATATGGTAACAAGCACCGCTAAACCAGCACTATCCAGAAATTCCACTCTGGAGAGGTCAAACACAAAATGACGTACGCCCTCAATGTATAGTTGCTCAAGCCGTGCTTGTACACTTGAGGAATGAAAAGCGTCGAGCTGTCCTGAGAGCGAGACCGTTACATATCGCTCAATGCGTTCCGTAGTGGTTATATGCATAGGCTTCTCCCTTCTCTACAACATTTTCACGAGACGCCAGTAGTTACCATCAACTAGACGGCTATATGTCACCTCATCCATGACATTTTTAACGAGAAACAGGCCGTAGCCGTGCACCTGGCCCTCATTCAGATTCGGGGCTGGTACAGCGTCCAGGTCGAATGTATCGCCCGTATCAGAGAGCGTAATGTGCATGCAGTGAGGATGGTTTTTTATCTCCATCGTTATAGTAATGCACTGCTGTTTCTGTTGCTGGGCGTAGGCATGTTGAATGATATTGGTACAGATTTCATGCACTCCTAATTGAGTGGTGTACGAAATGGTGTCACGTTCCTCCAGAGAGTCCACCTGATCCAGTATTGCCACTATGCATGCACCTACTACACTAAGATACTGCAACTTGGCCGGAAGCTTCAGACTAATAATTTCCTCGCATGTGGATGGTGTGCTCATGCTTCAAAATCCTTTCATAACAATGAGCGTTTGATCGTCAAATTGCTCACAGCCCGCAGCAAAGGCGGTAATGTGCTCAGTGATGCCTGCGGCAATGTCCTTTGCCGAGCACTGTCGTAAATCTTCTATTAGTATACATAATCGTTCAAAACCAAAGAGTTCGCCAGAGGAATTGTGCGCCTCGCTTAGCCCATCAGTTGCAAGCACAAGAACATCCCCCGGCGAGAATGTTAACGCTGTATTCTTGCTCTGTGTCAAAGGCAAAACTCCTACCGCCGGTCCATCCGCCTGTAGAACGTGTGCAGTCTCGCCATTAGGAC
>CAXTUE010000428.1:0-3025 GCA_964247355.1 uncultured Ktedonobacteraceae bacterium
GCTTCAAGGATGCTAAAGATAATCGCGCCGGTCAGCATACCGGAGATGGTCGGTCTCTTATTGCCCCACGCTAGCCATAGCGCGGAGACAAGTGCTCCAAAGCCGATTGCGGACGAGATCAAGCCAAAGCCGACAGGTCCAACGTGTAGTACATCAGTTGCGAACAAAGGTAAAACAACGTTGAAGTTAATACCGAAAAGCGAGACAGCACCAATAACAGCAATAATCAGCAAAACTGAGGGCGTCTTCGCGATGTAGGCCAATCCCTCGCGCAGGCTCTGCATTGTTGTTTGCTTTTGCGTTGTTGTACCAACCGGCTTTGCATGAACATGTAGCTTGCTTATGTCAATTAAGGCTAAGCCAATCAGTACCGGAATAAAGCTAATTGCGTTTAACAAGAAAAGCGGTGTGACGCCAAGCAATGCAATCAGCAAGCCACCAAGACCGGGGCCGAGAATACGAGCCATGTTGAACAGCGACGAGTTGAGCGCAACGGCATTGGGCAAGTCTTCACGTCCAACCATTTCAACGACAAATGCCTGACGGCTAGGCATATCAAGCGCATTAGTAGCACCAAGCATTAAGGCGAGCACCAGAATGTGCCAGAGTTGTACTGTGCCTGTAAAGACAAGCAACCAGAGTACAATAGCTTGTACGGTAGCGAACGATTGCGTGAACAGTAGCAATGTTCTCTTTGGTACTCTATCAGCAATAACACCGCCGAAGAGCGAGAACAGCATGACCGGCAAGAACTGTAACGCGCCAACAAGCCCTAGCCACCACGCGCTATGTGTAAGCTGCAAAACAAGCCATGCCTGTCCTGTTGTCTGCATCCATGTGCCAATCAGCGAGACCAGTTGGCCGAACCAGAACAGGCGAAAGTTGCGATGCTTTAATGCGCTAAACGTTCGGAGAAATCCCTTTGGCTGTGTTGCCTCTGCAACCGCAACAGAAGAAGACTCTGGATGATGAGAAAGTGTTTCCATAAGTACGATCCATTCTATCTATTAAGCATGTTTTATGTATTTATTGTTCGTTTTGTAGTATAGAGCGTTTCTGTGCGTGACGTTCTAATTTGCTATACAGTGATGTTCGCATCTGCTCCAGGGCGGCAAGCTTTTCCTCTACAAGAACAAGCTGCCTGTGAATCAAGGCATCGGCACGGTCCAATTGTGCTATTTTCGCGAACGCCTCTGTTTCCTGTTGGTAAGCAACTTTAATGGAGTCGCGCTCTTCCTCTGCCTGCATGAGTTCACGAATGTCGGTAAGCGAAAAGCCAAGTAGATCGCGCAACTCTTTGATGCGTTCCAGGTGCTGCACATCGTCCTCACTATAGCGCCGATAGTTGCCCTCTGTACGACCAGTAGGTGAAAGCAAGCCGACCTCTTCATAGTAGCGCAAGGTACGCTTCGTCATATGTGTGCGTGTCGCTACCTGCTCAATTGTGTAAAGCGATTGTTCTTCCTGTATATGTTGCACACTCTGAGGTGTAAGCGATGAATAGCTATCTGTGGCGAACATGGTGTTGTCCTTGTTATATGTGGTTCATGTAGAAAAACTTACCTAGTAAGTATACCACAAGATTGACGTTAACGTCAAAGTTGCTTGTTCTTAAATTCTTAAATATTATAACAAAAAAGAATGATTAATATAAACAAAGAGAATATATGTGATATACTTTAGGGACTAAGGATAGTGTATCATTTCTCAGGTCAGATCAACCCAACTCACAAAGGAGGGTGTCATATAGCATAGATGAGCGAGAAACAAACGGACAAGCAAGATAGGGCGGTGAACCGCTTATGGAAGGAGATCAATCCAGGCAATGAAACTACTTGTTAGCTGTATTTCAACGAAACACTCGACCTTTAAGCAACATTGGAATAAATCGCAACAGGAGACCGAATGCCCACTTACGGTTTTGGGGAGTTATGAGAAACCAAAGGAAGATCCAGGAGGACAACTCGTCATTCTTGAGAAAGACTCAAGAAGAAGTATTGATTTAAAGATGGCCGCAGGGCTGGTTGCAACTGAGCGCGGTGTATTTGTAACCTCTTTTGCTAGCGTACACGAGGTTAGCTCTGACCTTGATCGCCTACACCGGGATATGATAAGTTTGCCTCTCTTCAATGCACTGCATTCTCTTTCTCGGACACAACATGGCTATCTCGTGGCAAGTACAGGGCTAGACCTACTGGTGGAATTTAATCGAGAGGGAGATGTTTTGTGGCAATGGTGGGCAACTGATCATGGCTTTGAACATACACCTACTGGTCAGCTTCGGAAAGTAGATAAAGCTGCGGATCATCGTACAATCAAGTATGGCACACTCAGTCAGACAACACATGTTAATTCAGCTGCAGAGCTTCCTGATGGGAGAGTTCTTGCCTCTCTTTTTCATCAGGGGACGGTCATTCTCATTGAACGCGAAACAGGTAGATGGCAAACTGTACTAGAGGGTCTCGACCATCCACATGCGGTTCGTGTGCTGGATGCTGAGCACTTCACCGTTGCTGATACTGTACATGGTCGGGCACTTCTCGTTCATCTTCATGGGAGCACAGGACACGTCGAGGAAGAAATATACGCTGAAACGAGTTGGTTACAGGACTGCCAGTACAACACGAAACATGACTGCTGGGTCTTTGTCGATGGTAAAAATTCACGCATTTTGCTTCGTGGTGGACGTTCCGGGGAGAAATCCCGTACCCAAATTGACCTCGACCAGGAGTGGCGTTTGTATGAAGCACTTGTACTGGATTAAGCAAGAAAAGTAAGACGTACATTATATGGAAGGATTAGGCATAATGACTACAGGTTACACACTCTGGTTTACGGGACTGTCTGGTGCTGGTAAGAGCACTCTTGCGCAGCTTGTAGAACAGCGTCTCAAAAATCATGGAGTGAAAGTCGAAGTACTTGATGGTGATGCGGTACGCACCCATCTGAGCAAGGGACTTGGCTTCAGTCGTGAAGACCGTGATACGAACATCAAACGCATTGCCTTCGTCTGTAGCTTACTGAC
>CAXTUE010000428.1:3035-4594 GCA_964247355.1 uncultured Ktedonobacteraceae bacterium
GTCTGCATCTCTGCTGCTATCTCGCCGTATCGTGAGGCTCGTACATGGGCGCGCAACGAAATCGGAAACTTTGTTGAGGTGTATGTCAAGTGTCCCATCGACGTATGTCAAGAACGTGACGTGAAAGGTCTCTATAAGCTTGTCGCCGAGGGGAAGATGAAGAATTTTACAGGTATAGACGACCCCTACGAGGAGCCGTTACATCCTGAACTCGTTATTGAGACAGACAAAGAGACGGTAGAGGAGAGTGTGGCGCGTATCTTTGCCAAACTCGAAGAACTTGGCTATATCGAGCCAGAAGCGTATTCTCAAAACAAGTCCAATGTCTCGCAAACGGTCTGACTGCACTGAGTTACTCCAATTTATAAGAGAGATAGGGATAAACACAGAATGATGGATGGATTAATTCTCCCCCACGGCGGAAATCTTGTTTTGAATAGAGTGGAAGAGGCTGAGCGTGTAGAATTGCAAGAGCGCGCAAAGAGCCTTGTGCCGCTTCCCGTTAGTTCACGTCAGCTTGCTGACCTGGAGATGCTGGCAATAGGAGCGTATAGTCCTCTTACTGGATTCATGAACCGTGCCGATTATCTGGGGGTTGTCAACGACATGCACTTACGTAGCGGTCTCCCGTGGTCGGTCCCAATAACGCTTTCGACCTCTCAGAGTCAGGCAGATGTGTTGCCACTGGGTTCACAGATTGCTCTTGTGAGTGAGCAAGGGGAGCTACACGCAGTCATGACGGTCGAAGACAAGTTTGGTTATGATAAGCAGCTTGAGGCTCGAAACGTCTATCGTACAGAGGACGCAGCGCATCCTGGCGTACAGGCTCTCTACCAGCAGGGTGAAGTACTACTCGGCGGTCCGGTGCGCGTCCTCACCTTGCCGCAGCAGGCATTCTCGCAGTATCGTCTAACGCCAACACAATCTCGTGAGCAGTTTGCCGAGCGTGGTTGGAAGCGTATTGTGGGGTTCCAGACCCGTAACCCGGTACATCGCGCTCATGAGTATATTCAGAAATGTGCGATGGAGACAGTTGATGGTCTTTTCTTGCATCCATTGGTTGGAGATACTAAAGGTGATGACATTCCCGCCGATGTACGAATGCGCTGTTACGAAGTATTGTTAGAAAAGTATTATCCTGCGAACCGTGTTGTACTAGGTGTCTTGCCCGCCGCAATGCGTTATGCGGGACCGCGCGAAGCCATCTTTCATGCATTAGTACGAAAAAACTATGGTTGTTCACATTTCATCGTGGGACGCGATCATGCAGGTGTTGGCAACTATTATGGCACCTACGATGCTCAGTATATCTTCTCAGAGTTTGATCCGCTTGAGCTTGGTATAACTCCCCTCTTCTTTGAGCATACCTTTTACTGTCGTGTGTGTGATGCAATGGCTTCATCAAAAACCTGTCCTCATGAGAAAGAACAGCATGTGGTGCTGAGTGGGACGAAAGTGCGCCAACTACTGCAAGAGGGTGAAATTCCACCGCGCGAGTTTACGCGTCCAGAGGTCGCACAAGTGCTTATAGAGGCTATGCGTCATTCCATCACTTCATG
>CAXTUE010000429.1:0-1534 GCA_964247355.1 uncultured Ktedonobacteraceae bacterium
ATCGTTACAAGCAAGGGCAGTGCTGTCGTTGGAAATTGCAGTATCAAATTAAGGGCATGATGCTCCAGGGCTGTCGAACGCAATTTGCGTAATAGTGTCCAGTTTGGTAGTAAGCTTTTTGTGGATCGTCCAAATTTGAATACTACCATTCCAACAAGCGGTACCAGGGAGAGAGCAATACCAAGTACCCATGTTCCATAAATTATCTCTCCAGCTTTCGCCAGCGCAAAACTTACTAGAATCAGGATACCAAGCTTGGCTATAGCAAACAGCGTATTGCGCCAGAACTGTAAACTGCCTTTTAGCAAGCCAACAAGTGCCGAGTCAAGAACATTAATGATTGCTGTTAGACTGACGCCTGCGGCAAAGAGCAGAATAACACCAATATTTGTGCGAAATGGCAGGAAGGCAGGTGATACAAGTGGAGCAAGAAGCGCGAATAGAATTCCACCACTCACACCTACACCTCCTACAAAAATCAAGGCCGCACTAATCAGCGAAGCTTCTTTGCCACTGTGACGTGGTAATTCGCCGATGAGTAGCGTACCTAAGCCTAGAATGCAAACAGCTCCAAGCAGTGTCATTGCAGAGATACCAGCCGATGCCAGACCTACTGCCTGCGGTGGGTAGAGCCGGGCTGCTATCCACCAGTAGGCAAAACCGAAGCCTCCTGTTACTATCGTTGTGCCGACTAACGAGCCGGCATTAATAAGCATGACTCTATTCTTTTTGAACCATGTATAGAGTAGCGTGTTCACCTTGCTGGCTTCCTTACCTCTAGTTTGTTAATAATGACACATTCCGATATGCTGTTATACTACAAGTGGTTCCGGCACGTATTCATTTTCTATCGCCTTGTGCCGCTTCAGGCGTTGAGTGAGAGTTCCAACTGTATAGCCAGCAGTAGTAATTGCTAGTCCGGTGACGATGGCTCCTGCTCGCGCAAAACCCATTGCATCTAAACGTACGATACCATCTATTACTCCACGAAGCACGCCACTCACTAATGATTTCACTATATATGTTCGCTCGGTTGCAAGTCCATCCTTCGAGCCGACAAGCTGAGCTACTGTAGCCTTCGATAGACCCTCCGCGAAACAGCGTTTGCTGAAATATTGCCAGCTCGTACGTGAAAGCGGAATATGGTGGTGAATTCGCGCCCCTGGTTCATAGAGAAAGATTTTTTGTGGCCAGTGCTGACTTGCCCGGATGCACAACTCCGTCTCCTCGCAGCCCATTGGCAACGTTCCTATCCGTCCGATCTCAGTGCTAAAACCACCAACTGTATCGAATATTTCTCTGCGATAGCAGGCACAACCTCCAAATGGATTGCGTACTGAAATTGGTTTTTCTGGTACCTCTTGATAGCTACAGCCAATGACCCAGTTAAATTCTTTAGGAAACCACAGAGGAGGTTCTCCAGACCAACTAGGGACAACTGTTCCACCAACACCCATTACTTTAACATTGTCGAAGCCTGAATGCAATCGTTCCAGCCAATCCGGTTCTGCTGTTGCGTCATCATCCAGGTAGG
>CAXTUE010000429.1:1544-4583 GCA_964247355.1 uncultured Ktedonobacteraceae bacterium
ACGCACCACGCGCAATAGCTATACCACTGTTGCGCGCCCCAGATAAACCCTTAGCTTCACTATTCTCGACCACAACAACGTCGGGCAGTTCTGTACGCACCCGATTCAGTAAGTTCAAGTTGTGATCAACTACTACGATAATCTCCCGTGGCGTCTTGCTTTGATGACGAAGCGAATCTACTGCCGCGACAAAATCGTCCCAACGTGCTTCAGTGTACGTGCAAAGAATTACCGAGACATCAAGCGTTGCTTCTGCCATTGTATACCAATCCCTCCTGAGAATAGTGATGAGCTATTAACGCTGTACTTCTTCGCACCACTTGCCATAGTGGAGTTCTGGCACGTGTGTACATCGTCGTGAACATGTTGGCGTCGCGAGCGTCCAATAAGGCGGCGAATGCGTCTACGGTGGTGTCTGATTTGATCATCAGGCGTGCCAGTGTGAAGGGGTCGGTCATTTCTGAACTCATTGCATGTTTAACGGCACAAGCTGAAGTGTATCCTGCCTCCTGAACTTGCTTGCGTACATTGGCGATATAGTAGCCAAACGGATAGGCAAAACTTGTTACTTTCTGTCCCAAATGCTCTTCTAACACTTTTTTGCTTTGTATAATTTCATGGATAACTTGAGCAGAAGAGAGCGTATCAAGCTGAGGGTGACTATGAGTATGACCGCCACACTCTATACCGCTTGCACTGATCTCTTGGAGCTGATTCCAGGTCAGCATGAGTCGATCTGTCTCCCCTTCATGCTGCAACCAGCGACTCGTTTCATTTACAAAGCCTGTTGTAACATAGAGTGTTGCGGTAAAGCCATATTGCTTGAGTACTGGAAGCGCTTCATTGTAAAAGTCAGCATAACCGTCGTCAAATGTCAAAATGACGGGGCGTTCTGGGAGATGTGCTCCTTCTTGATTTTGCGCCTCGACAAATTGTGAGACCGTTATTGGCGTATAACGATGCTGATGCAGGTATGCCATTTGCTCTGCGAACAGTTTGGGCGAGACAGTGAACTGCTTAAATTTTGGATTCGTAGCATCAGAGATGCTGTGATACATAAGTATAGGTATTTTTTTCTTTTCAGGTGTACCAAATGCTATGCGCTCTTTCAGAATCATTTTTAACACACGCCAGCCATCTCGGAACGTCCGTAAATTACTCTGACCAAAGTGACGCGGGCGTTCCAGACTGGGAACCTCAACAATTTTAAGGCCAGCTTTGTGTACACGTATATTCATCTGTGTTTCAATCTCGAAACCATCGCAATTTATATAGAGATGGTCAAGGCAGTACTTCCAGAAGGCATTGTAGCCATAGCAGAGGTCACTATATCGGGTACCAAACAATAGATTGACGAGTAGACTTAAGGCGGAATTTCCCATACTGCGCAGAAGAGTAATATCGTGGCTTCCACCTCCCGGAAGGCAGCGTGAACCTTTCGCGAAATCGTTGCCTTCCAGAAGGGCATCCACAAAACGCGTTATCTCGTTCGGGTCGGTTGAGCCATCTGCATCTATCATGACGATGATATCGCCAGTGCAAGCTGCAAAACCGACGCGAAGAGCGTCTCCCTTGCCTTTTCTCTCCTGTCGAATAATCTGAATCGATGGTCGTAGTCTTTGCGCCACCGCAATGGTGTCATCGCTTGAATGACCATCTACCATAATCACTTCGCTCACGATAGATGGAATCTGTGGCAACACGTATTGAAGGTTTCGAGCTTCGTTCCGGGTTGGAATAACCACGCTAATGCGTGGGTACTGTTGATGTTCTGTCATAAACGCTATCCTGACTGGTATTAACTTTTTTTCTTAAAGTCGTGTTACTAATGGACTGCTACTATGTCCAGGGCTTTCTCTTGTACTCGATGCACATCAGCACTCATACATTGAGCTAAGTCCTGGATGTGCTCAGTGATACACGACATATGTGTACCTGGAACAAATTTGTTCTCTATATCTTGACTGTCTTTAGCTCCTGTTACAGGCAACCATTTTTCTTCAGCAGATGGCTCTTCAGTTGCCCAATAGAAGGTGATTTTGCCTGAATAGATTCCCGTTTCATATCTGGAAACCAACCATGTGAATACATTCACATAGTCGTTGTATAGGGCGTCAATTGGTGGAAACATCTTGTGGAGCCGGAAATCGATGGCAAGCAATTTATCAAAGTCTGCAACTCTATCACTAGCAGGAAACAGCTTTCTATACACATGGCGTAGTGCATGCCGTGCACGCAAAAACAAATTCGCTTGCTTATTCTCATTCAACAAGTGTAATTTATTTATACGCTTACTGATAGCACGTATCTTTTCAAACTGAACAGGAAGCGAGGGATTGATCAACGCCAGAAAATCTACTTGCTCCCCCGCCGCTTCTAGTTGACGTGCCATTTCATAAGCCAGAAGACCACCATTGCAAAAACCACCTAGCAAGTATGGACCCTCTGGTTGAATTGCTCGCATGGACTCAATATGAGATGCTGCTACCGCTTCAAACGAGGGCGGTGTTTGTAAGCCATTGAACTTGTATGGCTCTAACACATAAAATGGCTGGTCAGACCCAAATGCTTTGGCTAACGCAAAGCAGTAAAAAGCTCCACCAGTCCAGTCCCCATGTAGAAAGAAGAATGGACGTTTTGCCCCATGTACTTGCAATGGGAAGACTGAAGTTCGCGTCTCATCATCTTTTTGTTGCTCAAGCACATTGGCGAGTTGCTCTATCGTTGGACTGGTGAAGAGCGTAGACAGCGCAATCCTTCTACCAAAGATATGCTCGATACGATCAACAAGGCGAGCAGCAAGCAGAGAGTGGCCGCCTAGATAGAAAAAGTTATCTTGCATGCCTATCGGACGAGCATCCAATAGCTCTTCCCAAATCTGTACAAGTTGCTGGTGTAAAAGCGTCTTCGGAGCAACAAACGTGTCTTCCTCCTTTTGCCGAGTCAGTTCAGGTGCAGGAAGGGCTTGCCGATTGAGCTTGCCATTAGAGAGCAGGGGAAGAGCGTCTAGCATGACAAAGGCCGAGGGCAGCATATAGT
>CAXTUE010000430.1:0-684 GCA_964247355.1 uncultured Ktedonobacteraceae bacterium
CTCTAGGACCGCTGGCCTTCATGCTATATGGGCCACAGTGTACTTTGCGGAACGTGCTATCTTCCCATTGTGGAAACGCAGGAATATCATGAGAGGGATTGCCCGGTGCGACCCATATCCAGTCGTACTTTTCTCGAACTTGATAGGTTATAGCATGCGCGGTTGTAGGCGGCTTTTGGAGAGGATGCGCGGGAAAGCGAATACATTGTCCATCCTCATTATAAGTCCAGCCGTGATAAGGGCAGATAAGGGTACAGTTCTCGACTTTGCCCAATGAGAGCTTTGTGCCTCGATGCAGCCAAATATCGCGCCACGCATGGATGTTGTCATTGACACGCCACAAAACAATATCCTCATCTAGCAGGCGCACAGCTAACGGCTTTCCAGCTTCGAGATCGGATGTATGCGCTACCACATGCCAATCATTGATGAGAACGGAATCATTAAGCATTCAGCATTTCCTTTTTACAAGATGGGGACTGTATGGATATCACTATAAGAGAGCATGACAGGAGTGAGCCACAGTCACTACTATACACGCTTGTTCGTGGCGTGGCAAGCTACACCCGTCCAGATCAGTGCTTTTTGGTTTTCACGAGAGACCCTTCATGCATACATCTCTCGTAGGGACGGGGGTTAAAAACAAAGGCAGGGGGGGGGGGGGGGGCCGCCCGGCGCGGGGGG
>CAXTUE010000430.1:694-4517 GCA_964247355.1 uncultured Ktedonobacteraceae bacterium
CCCTACGAGAGATGCAATTCGGGTCAACCAAAAAGCCCTGGGACAAATATAGACACGATTCGCTAGCACCTTCTCTCATATGTTACACTTTACCTATGAGCACGCAGAGGATAACGCTACAAGAGATAAACGCCTACAACCAAGAGCAGTTTGTCTCGGCCCTGGGGAGGCTATTCGAGGGACCACCGGAGATCGTGACGCAAAGCTGGCATGCTTCCCCGTTTGGCTCAGTAACACAACTCTATCAGACGCTGTGCGATATCATGTACAACGCACCACTTGAGCAACGCATAGCTCTTCTACAGGCACATCCTGATCTGGTTGGACGCGCAGCCTTAGCAGGAACACTCACACAGGAATCGACACGTGAGCAGGCATCGGCGGGCTTAGACGCTCTTTCGCCTACGGAAATCGCTACGTTTACACAACTTAATGCAAGCTATCAGAGTCGCTTTGGCTTTCCATTTGTGATTTGTGTGCGCGAAAACAAGAAAGCAAGTATTCTAGCTGGCTTCACCGAACGCCTGCAACACGGGCGTCAGCAAGAAGTTGAAATCGCGCTGGGCGAAGTTGCTAAGATTTGTCGTCTCCGTCTCCGCGATCTTGTCGCGACAGACGAACTTTTTTGAGGAGAGATAAGACATATGGAGCATGCTTATCAGATCAGCTATGGGAAAGCACGTGTTCCCGTTTATCGTGTGTATGCCACTCCGCTTTCGGGCATTCCACCTCTTCCTGAGTCACACTTTACTGGAAGAGACAACATTCTCTTTGCGGTAGAGGTGGATGTAGAAGTCTTCGGGCAAAACTTCTTGCCAGCGTATACACATGGCGACAACAGTATGATAGTAGCAACCGACACGATGAAAAATTTTATTTTACGGCAAGCATTAGTATTTCGTGGTGCGACACTCGAAGCATTTCTCACACAACTTGGGCAACAGTTTCTGACAACCTACCCCACGATGGAGCAATTGGAGCTAACAGGTAGAGAAATTGCCTTTCCACCCGTTTCCGTGGTCTCGGCTGCCTCTGCTACCGTTGAGAACAGCAACGTACTCTTCAAACGCTCAAACGATGATTATGCGATAGCAAGTATGAACTTTGTCATGAAGAACAATCATGTTGAAATGATGAGTTATGGCTGTGGACGTGTGGGACTGCAACTTTTCAAAGTTACGGGTAGCGCATTCACCCGCTTTCTGCGTGACGACTATACGACACTTCCAGAACGAGTGGATCGTCCTCTCTTCATCTACCTTGACGTTTATTGGAAATACACTTCCGCTACGGATATACAGGAGCACTACATTCCCAGCGAACAGGTGCGCGACGTAGTACAGGCCGTGTTTCACGAATTTGTGAGCGAGTCGATTCAGCATCTCGTTCATGAGATGGGGTTGCGGCTACTGGCACGCTTTCCGCAGATGGCTGAGGTGAGCTTTGAGGGACAGAATCGCACACGCGACCTCATGGGCGTCTCCGAAACTGACGCTCAACAGAAAGTGTACAGCGATCCCTTTCCCGCATATGGCTTAATAAAGCTAACCATGAGCAGACAAGCGGGCCAGGACGAGGGCGGGGGATAGTGATATGGGGCGTCTTACAACACATGTACTCGATACGGCACGGGGTTGTCCAGCATCAGGTATCACTATTGAATTGTGGCGATATGACGCGCAGGATGATGCAGAAAGTAGCTTATTGAAGACAGTGGCTACCAATGCTGATGGGCGTACGAGTGAGCCACTGCTTACAAGCAACGAGTTGACAACTGGCATGTATGAGCTAGTATTTATTGTAGGCAAGTATTTTGCGGAACATGGGGCCATGAACAACAGCGAGCCACCATTTCTCAATCGTATTCCGGTACGCTTTAGTATCGCCGACGCAAGCGCGCACTACCATGTTCCCTTGCTTGTTTCACCGTGGGCCTATAGTACATATCGAGGAAGTTAGCGTGAATATCGAAACGTCTGCCGCCACCGTTATGCAAAGGTGCGACCTGCTTGGAACGCATAGTGAGGAGCCGTATCGCCTTACGCGCCGCTTTGCGACACTTCCTATGCAAGAAGTCAATGGGCTTGTGGGACAATGGATGCACGATGCTGGCATGAGTGTTGAGTACGATGCGGTGGGCAATGTAATAGGACGCTATGAGGGGGACGCTTCCGCAACAAAAACATTACTACTCGGCTCACATCTCGATACGGTACGCGATGCAGGCAAGTACGATGGACCTCTTGGCGTGATGGTTGCACTGGCCTGTGTTGAACGTTTACATGCTCGTAAGGAACGGTTGCCATATGCTCTTGAGGTGCTGGGGTTTGCCGATGAAGAGGGCTTGCGTTACCATAGTGCCTATATTGGCAGTAAAGCGATGACAGGCACATTCGACCTTGACGCTTTATCGCTTACTGATGCCGACGGTATTTCTATGCGGCAAGCAATTCTGGCATTTGGAGGCAATTCTGACGTACTACGCACAGCTCGTTGGCAACGCGACGAACTGCTTGCTTATTGTGAAGTTCACATCGAGCAAGGACCAGTGCTCGAATCGCGTAGCTTACCCGTTGGCATCGTTTCAGCAATCGCATGTCAGAAGCGTATCGCAGTACGTTTTACAGGCGAGGCGGGACACGCTGGGACCGTTCCAATAGCACTACGCCATGATGCGCTTTGTGCTGCCGCCGAATTTATAGTAGCCGTCGAAACGCTTGCGAAGAGTCTACCAGGACTCGTTGCGACCGTTGGGCAGGTCAATGTCCAGCCGGGAGCCAGCAATGTGATACCAGGTGAAGTGACGTTAAGTCTGGACGTACGACACCAGGACGATGATGTCTGCGAGAAGGCACGTCATCAACTACAAGAACAAGCACAACAGATAAGTCATGCGCGTTCTGTTTCGTGCGATTGGCAACTTCTGCAAGAACATGCCTCCGTACCTTGTTCGACGCACATAACGAAGCTTTTATCGCAAGCTATTGAAGCAACTGGCTCTTCACCGCTTGCTATTGTGAGCGGTGCTGGACATGATGGTGTCGTATTGAGCAATCTTACAGAGATAGGAATGCTGTTTGTGCGCTGTCGCGGCGGCATTAGCCACAACCCTGCGGAGTCGGTGACAACGGAGGACGTAGCGGTAGCAATTGCAGTCATGGAGCGTTTCCTGACATTACTAGCACAGGAGGAAACGAGGTCATGAGTACTTACGATCTGATTGTGCGTCATGGAACGCTGGTTACACCAACAGAGGTGAGACAGGCGGATATCGCTGTCGTCGCAGGACGTGTTGTTGTCGTGGAATCCGAACTTGGAGGTACGAGTACAGAAGAGATTGATGCAAGCGGCTTACATATTTTTCCAGGCGTCATTGATGCGCATGTCCATTTTAATGAACCCGGACGTACCGCATGGGAGGGTTTTGCCACAGGAACAAAAGCACTCGCGGCAGGCGGAACCACAACCTATTTCGATATGCCACTCAACGCACATCCACCAACGCTTGACGCGGCAAGTTTTGACCTGAAACTCGCGGCGGCACAAGCTTCGTCACTCGTCGACTTTGCCCTGTGGGGTGGACTGGTGCCAGGAAACATTCCAAAGATGAATGAGCTTGCGGAACGGGGCGTGATTGGCTTCAAAGCCTTTATGAGCAATAGTGGCATTGACGATTTTTTAGCCGTTGACGATCTGACGCTCTACGAGGGGATGGCAGAGGCTGCAAGGCTTGGCAGAATTGTGGCGGTACACGCGGAAAATGACGCGATCACAAGCACTCTTGCGCGCAAAGCGATTGAGCAAGGCAGGACGGGCATACGGG
>CAXTUE010000431.1:0-4516 GCA_964247355.1 uncultured Ktedonobacteraceae bacterium
CCCTTAGGCAGCGTACACTGAACAACCTTGCCGTGCTTCTCCGCCGCTTTGACAAGAGGGTTAGCGGCGTCGATGACCTCATCAACTAGTAGTACCAGTACTGTTGTGTCAGGCATGGCAGGCACATGTTCGGCCAGTGCTTTCTCGAAACCTGCACGTGTAAGAGCAGTAGTCTTGCTTTTCTTGCTCTTTTTGCCTTTTCCACCTTTAGCGGTTGCTTCGGGTTCGGCGGCAGGTTTTGTCGCGACTTCAGTAGCTTCACCACGTTTCCGTTTAGGCAAACCCTCAACAAGCACTAGCCGTTGCTCAGTGAGAAACGGCATAGTGTCGGTTGTGGTCGTGATGGTCGACAGGTCAGTCTCTGCACCATTGTAGATGTCTTGATTGTAGTCGAATTTGCCCGCGTCGCGCAGCTTTTTTACCTGTTCGCGCGCGCTAAACTCGTCGTCGCCATGAAAGAGATAAAACATGAACAGCGTTATTCGTGCTGCATTTGACGCCGGTAGTCACGTTCGTTGCGGTTGGCTATGATGAGATCGGTTATGATGCCGAGTGCCAGCCCCAAGGCTGAGTTGAGCAGAAGCGAGCTAAAGAAGGTTGCGACTCCATCTACATGAGGCAGTGGTGTTGGTCGAATCAACGTGCCGACGATGGCGAGAATGCCGAGAAATCCAAGCAGAATACCGACAAGCGCACCGCCAATCACGGCAATTTTATTCTTTACGTTGCTTAACCAGAATGCCAGAAAGAGCGCGACGGGTAGAGCAAGAATTGTACCCCAGAAGTCGCCAATAAAGATATCATTCATAAAAAATCCTCCCGATATAGAGCGTTATTGTATAATTGCTACCTTCATTATAAGGCAGGAAGAGCCTTGTGACAATATACAAAAAAGATACAAATTTTCAGCTAGGCGACGTTTTATCTAACAATCCGTTCATCTTTTGACTCACTCCTATCTCTCTGTCTATACATACTTCCTATCTCTTCTATCATACAGGATTGAACGGGTTACAGTTTTTCGTCTTTCTATCTCTATTGGAGCAAACTGTATTATGAATACCCTTTGGACAATGGCTTCGGCCCATCGACGAACACTGGTTGCAACAACGCTACTTGCGCTGTGTGCTGGACTCCTCTTCTTCCCCAATCTGCTCAATGCACGTGCCAGCAATGCTAATCTCACGCCGTTATATGGCAGTGCCCCACAATGGACGCGTGGAGCGCACATTGTCGGTCCACACAATGCAACCGATACTTTAACTGTTGGCATGATGCTGAAGGCATCGCATCAGGCCGAACTTTCAACGCTCGCGAAGTCTCTCTATAATCCTACTAGCTCCTCTTATCACCAGTGGCTGCAAACGGGCGAGTTTAACACACGCTTTGCCCCAAGCAGTGCCGATGTCACGGCAGCAACGAACTTTCTAACACAATCCGGTTTGCATGTCACAACTCAAGCATCGGAACCAATGATGCTCTTCGCGACGGGCAGCACGGCGCAGGTTGCATCGACATTTCACACCGCAATCAATGACTATGCGCTTGCTAACGGTGCCATCTACTATGCGAATGCCCGTAACGTGTTGCTGCCCTCGTCCTTGAGCAGCAATGTGCTCGGCGTCTATGGTTTGAACAGCTTTAAAGCGTACAAGTCATACGACATGATGGAGTCAACGGGCAATGGCGCAAATGCCACACCACCACCTGCATATGGCGGCGGTCCACTCGGTAGCGGCCTGACACCTTCACAAATTGCTGGCATTTACAACGTTACCCCTGTTTACACAAAGCTTAATAACAAAGGGCATGGCACCACGCTTGCTCTGTTCGAGTTATCAGGGTACACGGCTAGCGATATTAACGCGTACACAAAGCAATTCGGTCTACCGAAAGCCAATCTGGTAGATAAAAAGGTGCTTGGTGGCGCGGCTGACGACTCTGGCGCGGGTGAGGTCGAGCTTGATATCGAGCTACAGATCGCGCTTGCCCCTCGCGCCGACAAATTCCTGGTCTATCAAGCTCCCAATACAGAACTCGGTAGCCTTGCTGAGTATCAGAAAATCGCGACCGACAATAAGGCCGACGCGATCAGTACAAGCTGGGGCATCCCATGTGAGTATGGTGTGACCTCGCAACTTACGCTGTCCGAGAACCAGATTTTCTTGCAGATGGCGACGCAGGGCCAGAGCTTGTTCGCGGCCTCCGGTGATGCAGGTGCCTATGGTTGTACCCGTGCTGGCCTCTCGCTGCCTGCCAATCAGGGTCTACAACTCGGCGACCCGAACAATCAGCCCTACAATACGGCGGTTGGCGGCACCTCGTTCAAGAAGCTTGATAAGACCATCACCTTCGACCCCAAGAATAATCCTAATCCGTCCTACCCCGGTACCAGCAAAGAATTGACCTGGATTCGTCCAAATTGTACCGCGACGGCCTGCGATGGTGGTGGCAGTGGTGGTGGTGTCAGCCGTATCTGGGCCAGTCCCGACTACATTTACGATAACAAGGGCAACCCGCTTCTGGGCGTTATCGAAACCAAAGCCAACGGCTACGACAAGGATTACAGCCAGTCCGGTACCTATTGTAACCAGCAGCCCGGCGTACTATGCCGTGAAAATCCCGATGTCTCGCTCAATGCTGATCCCGCCACAGGCTATGCGGTCTACTGCACTGACTCCGGCGACTCTTTCTGCAAAACAGGCGAGTTCGGGCAGCCGGGCTGGATTCGTCTTGGCGGTACGTCGTGCGCTGCACCCCTGTGGGCGGCTATCGCGGCCCTCGACGTTCAACATCACGGCAAACGTCTCGGCCTGTTCAACTACATCCTGTACCCCATCGACTCAACATCTGGATATGCTCACCAGTTCCACGATATCACGCAGCAGGACAACGGCTACTATCCCGCCAAATCCGGCTACGACATGGCAACCGGCATCGGCACTCCTGATGTGTACAGCTTGATTACGGCGTAACGTGCTGTAATTTACTTTAGAAATAAGACGTATGCGCACTGCCTTCATCATTCGGGAAATGATTAAGGCAGTGCGCATACGGGCATGGATGCTACAACCCCATCAACAGCATTGACCGCCTCGCGCAAGATCATCTCGCCCGCTTTAATATATTCGAGCAAACAGGCGATCTCTTGCTGGCGTGGTTGCTCGGCAAGCGCAGAGGCGGGAAGTGGGTATAACGAGGGCGGAGCACTATGATAAGCTTTGGTCCAGCCCATTATGTAGCCTGCATTCCACAAGCTCGGATGGAAGCCATCGACCAACATCTTCATCAGATGATGGTAAATCTGCTTACTCGTCAGCACGTTTCCCTGATGGACCTGCTGGAAGGTAATCTCTCCTTGAAGCATGCCCTACCTATAGGCTGTTGCTTCATTGCTCCGCTTAGCAATCGCTTGTAAATGTGCCAGATATGCTGCTCTCTCCTCCGTTGTCATCATCGTAGCTGCCCTCGTCGTACAGGTTGACCGTCGTCTCGAAAATACATTTGGATGCCCGGCTCATTGACCGTACGCCAGTAGTTCAAGTCGGTCTGAAACACACTGATAGCCTCACACTGCTGCTGCCACTGCTCCTCCGCCTCTGCCATGAGTTCCGCATATGTTTTCGGCTCCAGTCCAATTCGTTGCAAATAGAGTTGCAAGTGATGCTGATAAACAGCATCGGGTACAAACACGAGCATGTCCTCGGTCTTGGCGTACCACCCTCGGTCTCTGCCGCTCCAGCGCAGTTCTTTCCACCACTCGCTCATCAGCGTCGCCCTCCATACATCATGAAAGCCACAGAAAGGTGTTGCTTGCCCAGTGCTTTGCGGCGTTGCTTTTCGTCGGAGAGATAGACAAACAGGAAGCGGATGCCGGTCAGGTCGGAAAAGGTTTTGAGCCGGTGATAGCGTTGTTGTGGTGTCTCTGCTAGATAACTTGAAAGACGAACTACAGGAATAGGTTGTGTATCTTGTTCATAAAACATAGATGGCATCTCCTTCTCTAAACAGAAGTACCTTTCAAGGCACAAAATACAATTCTCGCTTCTCTATAATTTGCTTGTTCTTCTGTCTTGAAAAGCATACCTAATTACACTGTTGACCGCGACCTGCTTTAGAAGTTCAATAACAGTCTTTTAGCAGTCTTTCTCACTCTTTATCTTCTATATACTTCAAAAACTTGTTCAGTTGTGGTAAGTTTGGATACAATCAAGGCAGTTGGTTTTCTTCCGAGAGGATTGTAAGTATGAGTGGTGTAAATAAGCCCAATAGGTATTTACGACATCGACGCTCTATACGTGGCTGGTCACTAAAACGCGTGGCAGATGAGATACGTATGATGGGTGTCAAAGAAAACGGTAAGCAGCCAGGTGTAAATGCAGACATGGTTGGAGAGTGGGAACGTGGCATCAAGATACCTAGTCCTTACTACCGAGAGAAACTCTGTCAAATTTACAACGCTACTGCTGATGACCTCGGTTTTCTTACTGAACCAACAAGATTATCAGTACTTGAA
>CAXTUE010000432.1:0-4515 GCA_964247355.1 uncultured Ktedonobacteraceae bacterium
GGGACTAACCCTACTATATGAGATGTATATAGTAGGGTTAGTCCCCTTGTGGGCGTCCGTTCGTTTCCTACAATATTTGACACTAGATGGCCACAATACACTGCTATACTTCTTCAAAAGCTAGCTACAAGGAGATTTCAGCATGCATTATGGCATCTACACCCCTAATTTCGGCAACAATCTGGATGTACGGAGTTTAGCAACACTTGCGCAAGAGGCCGAGGAAGCGGGATGGGACGGCTTCTTCCTCTGGGATCACATCCTCTATCGCGCTAACCCACCTGTGAAAATGGTCGACCCATGGATTGCTTTAACAGCCATTGCAATGCAGACCGAACGTATCCGCATCGGTACAACTGTCACACCACTTGCGCGTCGCCATCCGTGGAAACTTGCTCGCGAGACAGTTTCGCTCGACCACCTCTCAGAAGGCCGTTTGACCCTCGGCGTTGGACTGGGCGAGCCGCCCCAAACCGAGTTTGCTCAATTTGGCGAGGAGTCGGACAGCCGCATACGAGCCGCCAAACTTGATGAGGGCCTTCATGTCTTAACGGGTCTATGGAGTGGTCAGCCGTTCCGTTATCAGGGCACACATTATCAGGTTCAGAAAACAACCTTCTTGCCAGCTACGCAACAGACGCCACGCATCCCTATATGGGTTGCCGGGTTTTGGCCTCACCCTGCTCCATTTCGTCGTGCCGCACATTGGGACGGTGTAGTTCCACTGAAACAAGGCGGTCTGCAACCAGAAGATATCGAGCAGATTATAACGTTTATCAATGAGCAGCGTACCTCTAATACCCTGTTTGATATCGTCAAGATTGGCATGACGCCGGCAGAAAATAAAGCAAAGAGTAGCAAGATAGTGACACCGTTTGCCGCTGCAGGTGCAACATGGTGGCTAGAGAGCTTATTTACAAGACGCAACGCGGTTGAACAGATGCGGCAACGAATTCGTCAAGGTCCTCCAAAAGTGTGAAGAAAAGAAATACTAGAAAACAACCTTCACGGGTTACAGGCAGGACACTGAGCCGCAGGAGCATATCGTAAACCATCCGAACGAGGCACGTATTCGCGATATGAACACAACGGACAACCGTAAATGTTCTCGCTTACGAGGCTCGTTGCTTCGCCACACCACTCGCAGGGCAGTCCACGTGTAACATCTACAGGTCCCCAACCAGGAGTATGGCAGCGAGGACAGAGTTGTAAAAGCCTTTGTGCAAGACGTTCCGCAAGGCGAGCAATTACACGCTGTCGTGTAGGGTTCATATGAGCGCGAAGATCTGTTTCAATAAGGGCGAGACCGTCGTCAGAAAGTGTTGCACTACGCTCTATACTCTGTTTCAGCGTCTCCCCATCGGTAATGCCTTTCACAACATGTTGGTATGAGCTATGAGGCCGCACAATCAAGGCGTGTGTTGGAAATTGTGTACGCGCGAGAAACTGCGATAATTCGTCAACTGAGTGCGCTGTAGTTTGTGCTGCGACAATCTCTTCACTTACCAGGACTTCCTGTACCTGTATACCACGCTCGTCATCCACGAAGAGCAATAATTCCGTATCGACGATCAGCATCGGCAGTTCAGGGTGCGGCCCAAAGCTTCCCTCGTTTGCCAGACCAAGCGGTAAGTTAGCGAGCAGCATCCCCATTCGCGCCTTCTGAAGCACAATTTCTGCCGGAGACCCTTGACGGGGAACCTCGCCCGTAAAGGTCCCCAGCACATCTGTATCAATCGCGTCCGGTACATAGACGGACAAGTCAAGAGCCGCGTGTAACGGCGGCTCTATTTGTCTCTCCTTACCATGCTTCGTCGCTAGCGCAACTGTTCGTCCTTTGTACGGATGCTCACCAACAGGCTCCCCCCTTACCATGTAGTATCTCCTTGCCAGTACAATTGCAGTGCTTAGCGAAACACAGCTATCCTCTACCGGCTATCATCTTCACCTTGAGCACGAGTAAAGCCAGCCTCGCCATTGAACTCTGGCAGCTTCTCAATATGCATCCAGCGATAGTGCGCACCGATACGTGGCAACAGCGTAAGAATAGTTTCGTCGCCAAGTGTGCTGTTAGCGTCATTCAGCACAAAGCGACAACGCCAGTGATTTACGCAGTCCGTCATCGCACCCGTCGGTGTGTAGACCTTTGTACCGCGATTAGAAATCATTTTGAGATGAATTGGTAGATCAGTCGTGAGTTGCTCCAGGTGCGTACCTAGTTCTTCGGGTGTAAGGCTCGCTTCGACAAAAACGTCTACACCCGTTTCGCGACGCTGTTTTACTACCACAGATTCCTGCTCTTTTGTCAGTGTAGGAACAGTATATGGCTTGTATGGACGTGTCGTGACTTGCGACGAGCGTTTGCCGAGATTTTGAATAATGGCGTCAGTATAGGCACTCGTTGAAGTCGCTTTTTCATCGCCCGCGATATCACGCGTCTTGATACCCGCCTCAAGTGTGACAAACACCGCTTGCTCGATGTTCGTGGCCTCATCCAAAAAGCCCAGGAAGCGCAACATCATTGCGCCCGTTAGTATGAGTGCGGTTGGGTTAATGACGTTCTTTCCTGCGTACTTTGGCGCAGAGCCATGCACAGCCTCAAAAATAGCAACCTCGCTACCGAGATTGGCCGATGGCGCGAAGCCCAGACCACCAATGAGTCCAGAGGTGAGATCGCTCAAAATGTCACCATTCATGTTCGTTGTGACTAGTACCTCAAACTGCTCCGGGCGACGCACTAGCTGGTGAGCGCAATTGTCGACGATCATATGATTGGCTTCGATATCGGGATACTCTTTGGCAACCTCCTCGAAGACACGCTTCAACATGCCCTCGGTGAGTTTCATAATGTTAGACTTTGTGACGCAGTGGATGCGTTTACGTCCCTCGGCACGTGCAAATTCAAACGCAAGACGCGCTATCTTCTCACATCCCTTGTGCGAAATCAACTTCAAACATTGCGCGACATCGGGCGTCTGCATATGTTCGATACCCGCATAGAGGTCTTCGACGTTCTCTCGCACAACCACGAGGTCTATGCCGCGTCCACTAAATGGCGTCTGCACACCTGGAAACTCACGCACTGGACGAATATTTCCATAGGTCTCGAACAGCTTGCGCAACGTCACGTTCGCACTCTTCTCACCAAACCCTACCGGCGTCTCCAATGGCCCCTTCAAAACAACGCGCGTCTTCGCAATTGAGTCAACGGTCTCCTTCGGCACACCAGAGGCAATACCGCGCTTGAAGACATTCATACCAGCTTCGCGCTCTTCCCACTCAAGGGGGACGCCTGTAGCTTCTATTATGCGCTGAGTCGCCCGGACGACTTCAGGGCCAATCCCATCACCTGGAATAACTGTGACCATTCGTGGCTGCGCTGTATTACTCATAGAGAATCAACCTCCTGAAAACGAAAACTTAGTACGACAATTATAACACGAAATATATGTCACCTGCTAAACTGGCTTTGACACAGCTATCTATTCCTTGGAATAGCACCTCTGCAATAAGATATAATAGAATACATCAGAGTATATCTGATGTTAACTTTCAAACAGGAGAAACAAACCAAATGGCACATATACACGTACAGGCAGAACAAGTCGTCAACGCAGCACCCGCAGAGGTATATGCGTTCCTTAAAGACTATACGAAACGCCCACAGATTCTTACGGAGAACTACCTGAATTACAAAGTTGAGGAAGGTGGCAATGGCGCGGGAACTATTGTAACCTATCGCTTACATGCTGCTAATCGAGAGCGCGACTACCGCATACAGGTAGCGGACCCAGGCACCGGCAAGACATTGCAGGAGAGCGACGCAGGTTCATCGCTTGTCACGATCTGGACATTAGCACCGGAGGCAGACGGACAGAAGACGCGTGTTCAGATTGCAAGCGATTGGGAAGGCGGCAAAGGTATTGGCGGCTTCTTTGAGAAGACGTTTGCCCCGCTCGGCTTGAAACGCATCTACACAGAAATACTAGGCAAACTGGCAGCGAAGTTCGCAAACGCACAGGCAACACTAGCTTAACACGCGAGGGATGCCAATGCGGAAACACACTTCATTGGCATCCTATCTTTTAATCGGCATGCTGGACACGTGGCAACTCCAATACATCCTCAATTCCTGGCGTCATCAGTCGCCAGAATAACGTCCCCATTTCCTCGGCGGTTTGTATAAGATTGTTGTCAAGCCACCAAACAAGCAGTGCAAGTAACGAACCTGCCGCATGTGTGGCCAGCAGTTCGGGGGCTATCGTTGCTTTTCCTCTCGCGCTTAACGGCACAATTACATGATTTTGTATTAGCTCAGCAAGATAACGCCTCATACGTATCGAAAGAATCGGCGGCCCAGTCTCTCCTAATAGGGCATGATAGAGAACATGATGTTGTGCGATATGCTGAAACACACGTACACTCAAGGTTTTGTAGGTTGTGTGCGAGTCCGTATTCGGCTCTACATACTTTGTCAGCTCGTTTACCAGTTGCTTTAAGCTCTCCGCAAGCAAT